>DFSJ01000129.1:0-7570 GCA_002378585.1 Flavobacteriaceae bacterium UBA3440
TTGGATGCGAGAGTTTCCATTCAAAATCTACACAATAAAGGATTTATATTACGAGTAGACCAGTAAGGGTTTACTTAAAATAAAAAAAGCCACCCCGAAGGGTGGCTTTTGCATTAATGTGGTTGGTCTACTAGTTGTAGCCAGGGTTCTGAGTCAATGTACCACCACTCACCTGAATTTGTTCAGCAGGGATTGGCATTACAGTTCTGTAAGCATCAGAGTTGGTTTTTTCCCACCATGAAGCACCCCACTTGCCGAAACGGATCAAGTCAGTTCTTCTTGAAGCTTCTTGGAACATCTCACGTCCTCTTTCAGCCAAGAATTGGTCTGCAGTGATGGAAGTCATTGCAGCAACTCCAGCACGAGCACGGATGGTGTTTACATCTGGTAGAGCCAATGCCCAGTTTCCAGCTGCACGAGCAGTGGCTTCAGCACGGATCAAGTACATATCGCCCAAACGTACGATTGGGTAATCATTATCCATATCTGGACGTCCAAATTGTTGGAAGCTAAATTTACCCAAACGAGCTCCACCGATACGGTTTGCGTTCGGCTCCAATTCGTTGATGTTTGGCACATAGTTGATTGCTGGGTCAGCGTTGTCAGAGGCTAAATCCACCAAAGCATTTCCGCCGTAATCCAATTGTGCACCTACGATAAAGTTGGCAGTTTTACGCGCATCACCATTCTCATAGGAGTTGTAGAACTCTTCAAGTGCAGAGTAACCGTTCCATGGTTGGTCTTGGAAATTCCAAGAGTACTGTGAAGCGTAGTGCAAAGTCATTTGGTTGAAGTTCATACCACCAGCTGTAGCTTGGTCGTATTCAATAGACCAGATGATCTCAGGGTTGTTTTGGTTATTTGGGGCAAAAACTGCAGCATATCCTGAAAGTTCCACTGGATCTGTAGACACAGAAGGTCTTCTTCCCAAGTTAGTTACCTTAACACTGCTGTCAGACAAACGGTAAGGACCGTTTTCGATCACGTAGTCAGCGTGGAAGGCAGCGTCTGCCCAACGAGCTGTACCTGTGTACACTTCAGCATTCAAATACAGTTTTGCTAATAGACCGTGTGCGGCGTATTTGTTGATTCTGTATTTAACATCGTTACCACCAAGGTTTGGCACTGAAGCAAGAATTTCACTTTCAATCCAAGCAAAAGTCTCAGCTCTTGGTCTTTGTGCCGTGGACTGTCCTGGAGCAACAACTTTGATGCGTCCGAACATATCCATCAATCTCCAGTGTAGGTAAGCACGAACAACGCGCGCTTGAGCCAACTGGCCTGCATCTAAATTACCGTTGGTAATTACGTTGTTCACCTGAGCGATTTGCTCGTACTGCTGAATCCAAGTTCCGTTGATCGGTCCATTGTTTGAGCTAAAAGTGTGTCTGTGCATTTCCAACCAGATACCTCCGTCATACCAGTCACCACCTTTTTGGGTAACTGCCATTTCATCAGATGAAACTGATTGTACAGAGAAGTATCCACCGTGGTTAGCAGTTCCCGCGTTTCTTACCGCGTTAAATGCTCCGGTCAATGCATCTCCTGCATCTCCAGATGAGCTAGAAGCGATCCCTTCAATAGAAAAATCTGATTGAAGGTCTCCCACTAGTTCTTCCTCAAGGTCTGTACAGGAATAAGTAAGTCCTACTAGTCCTAAACCAAAGAATATTTTGTAGATATTTTTCATGATTTATTTATGATTAAAAGTTGATGTTTAGTCCAATGGTGAATTGGCGAGAAGAGTAGTAGCTGTTTCTGCGCTCAATACCAGAAGCCAATGGATTTCCGTCATTGCTGTCGAAAAGTGCTGGCTCTGGGTCAGTACCGGTGTAGTTGGTCAAAACAAATGCGTTTTGTACGTTCAATGACAATTGCATTGAATCGAAGATCTTGCTGTTAGACATGTCCAAAGAACGAGCGATGGTTAAGTTGTCCAATTTGAAGAAGTCTGCTTTTTCAACGTACAATGAGCTGAATTGAGCGTTTTTGATATCAGGGTTAGCCAATTCTGTGTTTACGTAGTTGTATGATTTCTGAGATCCTACTCTAGGCTCGTAGAAAGCACGGAAAGTATTCACCAAGCTGTGTCCGAAAGCTCCGCGGAAAAATGCGTTTACTTCCCATTTGCCAAAGCTCAACTGGTTAGACCATCCTAATTCGAAGTCTGGAGTACCTTTACCTAATACAGCGAAGTCAGCGTCCTCAGCATTCCAAGAACCTTGGTTAGTTACTAATTTACCATCTCCGTTGATATCCACAAAGTTTTGTGATCCATTGGTAACAGTTCCGTCCCATACTGGTCCCCAGATTTGTCCAATTTCTTCACCTTCTTTTACGCGGATTACATAGGTATCGTTTTGACCAGGAGCACCTAGGTTACCAAAACGATCTGATTCAGATACGTAAGATTCTAATACGGATTTGTTTTTAGACAAAACAATACCGGTGTTGTAGTTTAGTTTATCACCTTGAAGTACATCGTAGTTCAAAGCTAATTCTACACCTTTAGAAGATAGTTCTCCTGCGTTTTCCCATCTTCTGTTAAATCCGTATACAGTAGCGTCTACTTGACGGTTGATGATGAAGTCTTTAGAAGTTTGTTCGTACAAATCTAAAGTAGCTGAGAAACGATCCATGTTGAAATCGATACCGAAGTTCATCTCCGCTTTTTCTTCCCATTTCAAATCTGGGTTAGCTGCACGAGCCAAAGCTGTTGAACCACCAGTGGCTGCACCACCTGCCCATGCATAAGTTCTGATTTCTTGAGAAAGACCTGATCCACTTGGTAGGTTACCCGTTACCCCGTATGAAGCACGAGCTTTCAACTGGTTAACTCCTTCAAGTTCTAGGTATTTGTTTAAGTCAGCACCCAATGAAACTGCAGGGAATAGACCCCACTGATTTCCATCACCTAGTTTGGTAGATCCCTCACGACGAAGAGAAGCATTTAAGAAGATAGAATCATCGAAAGTCATGTTCAAACGACCGAAGTAAGCGATGATTTTTTCATCTGGGCTCTTATCAGAGCTTGCTCCGATCAAACCAGCGTTTTTCAAATCTTGAGAGTACTCAATAGCATTGATGTAGTCCATATCATCATTAGGGAAATCTCCTAATGAGAAGCTATGAGACATGTAGTTTTGTTGTTGGAAAGAGTAACCTGCAGTTACCGTCATGGCCAAACGATCAAACGATTTTGCATAAGTACCGTATCCTTCGTACAATTTGAATCTGAACTCATCGTTGAAGAATGAAGCTGATCCCTTACGTGTAGGAGAGTCTGCTCTACCATTCCAAAGTGAAGTAGTTCTGTAGTACAATCTGTTAGAGTAACGAGACAATTGCTCAGCAGCTCTGAAGTATCCAGTGAAGTTGTCAGAGAAGCTGTAGGTAAAGTTGGTAGAGTGGTTAAATTCTACTTTGTTACCATCGTTGATGTTTTGTCTGATGATGGATACCGGGTTGTAAGAATCAAACAAACCTAATGTTTCGAAGTATCCTCCGTAAGTAGCTGAGTTAAATGCATATGGAGCATCAGCACCGTAAACAGGAGCAGTTGGGTTGTACAAAGTAGCGTAGCGCAAAGCTTCGTTAAAACCGTTCTGTTGATCTCTCTTAGTGTATGAGGTAGTAAAGTCAATTTTCAATTTGTCATTCAAAGTTCTAGTAGAGAAATTTAAACGAGTGTTGAATTGCTCAAAACCTGAGTTTAACAAGATACCTTCTACATCTCTGTAGTTGGTAGAGATACGGTAGTTGGTGTCACCAGCACCACCTTGAACAGCGATGTTGTGTACTTTAGTTTGTCCTTGACGGGTAACTTCATCAATCCAATCTGTTTTAGATCCTAGATCACGACCGCCTGCAGCGATAAACTCGTCTGGAGACATTAGGTCGATTTGATTTAAGATATCAGCTGTAGTGAACTGAGCGTTGTAGTTGAATTTAGGCTTGCCTTGAACCCCAGCACCAGATTTAGTGGTCACCAAGATAACACCACTAGATCCACGAGAACCGTAGATAGCAGCAGCAGAAGCATCTTTCAATACGTTGATAGAAGCGATATCAGAAGGATCGACGTTGGCTAGAGATGCACCAATAACTCCGTCGATTACTACAAGAGGAGAAGAGTTTGCACCGATGGTAGACAAACCTCTCAAACGAATAGTAGCCCCTGAGTTAGGGTTACCACCTTTGTTGTAGATCTGAAGACCAGCAACTTTTCCTTGAAGCAACTGAGACGCGTCGTTTACGTTTCCTTTGTTAAAGTCTTTCTCGCTGACAGCAACCACCGCAGAGGTGATTTCTTTTTCTCTTTGAGAACCATAACCGGTCAACACAACTTCGTCCAATTCGTTTCCTGGGATAAGTACCACGTTGATGGTATCTGAACTTCCCACGGTAACCTCTTGTCCGGTATAACCTACAAAAGAGAAGAGAAGTACATCTCCAGCTTTTGCAGAGATAGAATAATTTCCATCAAAGTCAGCCGAAGAACCAACTGAAGTACCTTTAATAACCACTGTAGCGCCTGGCAGAGGGCCATTTGCATCAGAAACGTTACCGGATACTGTCTGCGCTCCTACCAATCCGAAGCACAAAAGTGCGCCGACAAGCAGAAAGCTTTTAAGTAGCGTAATTTTCATAAATGTTAATTTAGTTTAGTTAATTTTTAGTTTTTAGGTTTTTTTAACACTTGAAAAAACAACATGCGCCTAGAATCATATCAACCGTGTTGTTGGGGGTATTGGTGCAATTTTATCAACAACGATAAGGCTTCAACGGTTTTTGGACACGCTGCATTTATGTCAAATGCTATGCAATTATAATCAAAAAAAAGCACGCTTTCAATTTTTACCGCCAAAATGAGGGTGAAAATTTCACTCTTTTGCGAGAAAATAATACAGTCAATCAGGGTTGAGTACTTGTAAATACTAAAGTTGTCGGATCTCCTGTTTATCAAATAGGAAAAATCACCCCTCAGATTTTAAACATAAAACCATTTTAGTGTTAAATATTTCTAAAAATTCTGCGTTATAGCCAATAAAATAAAGGAATACACTCGATGATACACCCTAAAAACGACACCGAAATCGTTATCGATGCCTCGAGGTTATCAACAATCTCCTCATACACGCTTAATCAACAGGTTTGTCGCTGATTTTAAGCGGTTAATGCTTTATATTCGCACTGATCAAATCTTGGTATTTTTGGCAAAAAAGTATACACTTAAGGATCTGGCTCTAGAGCTTAATATATCCATATCTACGGTTTCAAAGGCCTTAAACAATAGTCCTGAGATCAGTGAGGATACCCAGAAGAAGGTGTTGGCCCTGGCCCAATTATACCACTACAGGCCTAACAGTACTGCATTGAGGCTCAGAGAGAGTCGCAGTAACCATATCGGAGTGGTTTTACCTGATTTAGTGCACCATTTCTTCACTACAGTATTTAAAGGCATCGAGGAGTATGCCAATGCACGAGGCTTTAATGTCAGTGTTTGTTTCTCTGATGACAATACCCAAAAAGAAAAAGACGCCATTGATTTGCTCCTGGACAGTGGGGTTGATGGGATTATCCTCTCTTTAGCTGGCCAAACACAACAATTAGCCGCCTGGTCGCACCTGCAAGAAGTTGCCGCCCAAGGAACACATTTGGTCATGTTTGACCGGGTGACCGATCATGTTCCTGGAGATCAAGTGATGATCGATGATATGCATAGTGCCTATAAAGCCACGCAACGATTGATTGACCTAGGGTGTACAAGGATCGCCTTACTCACCACAGAATCCTATTTGAGTGTCAATCAAGACAGACAAAGTGGATACATCAAGGCGTTAAAAGAAAGCAATTTAACTTATGAGGCGCAACGGGTGTTGGCACTTCCCAAATCAGAAGTAGATCCTGCATCTCTGAGAACGTTTTTTGCTGAATGCCCAGTAGATGCGGTTCTTTGTGTGAATGAACTCATTGCAGTTCAAGCCATGCATGTGGTTACTGCCTTAGGAAAACGCATACCTGAAGACGTAGCCTTTGTAGGGTATAACAATGGAATGCTGTCCATGTATTCCTATCCCAGTTTAACGGTAGTGGACCAACAAGGATACCTCATGGGAGAAAAGTCAGCCGAGGTGTTGATCGATAAAATATGCAGTAAGACACCTTTGGATATCAGCAAATATGTAATACCCACCACTTTGGTAGAGCGAAATTCTACCCCGAATACCAGAAAATAAGCATGAAAAAAGGAATAATTTTTGACCTAGATGGGGTCATTGTGGATACCGCTAAATACCACTATTTGGCCTGGAAGAAAATGGCCGCTCAGTTTGGATATGATTTTACAGAGGAAGAAAATGAGGCATTTAAAGGGGTGAGTAGGATCCGCTGTATGGAGCTATTGCTTGAAATGGCCCAGGTTGAAGCTAGCCAGGAGCAAATTAATGAATGGTTGTTTCAAAAAAACCAAGATTACTTGGCCTACATCGAACAGATGGACCAGGAGGAGATATTGCCCGGAGTTTTAACAGCTTTATCCTTCTTTAAATCACGGCAAATCCCTACGGCTTTGGGATCAGCAAGCAAAAATGCGCGACCGATTTTGGAAAAGGTAGGGCTTTTGTCTTATTTTGACGCCGTAGTAGATGGCAACGATGTGTCTGCGGCAAAACCTGATCCTGAAGTTTTTTTGGTCGCCGCCCGACAATTGGGTGTGACGCCTGAACAATGTGTGGTTTTTGAGGATTCAACAGCAGGTATTGAAGCTGCTCAGCGGGCTAAAATGGGTACAGTAGGTATCGGCCACACGGATAGTTTGGGAAAAGCCGATGTCGTTTTTGCCCAGTTTACAGACATGGATGAAACTTTTTTAAACGGATTATTGACAGCATAATATGAATCAAGATTACATCAAAGCAGATGCTTGGAAAATTATAGAAGAAGGCTTTAGCGCCGATCAGGTTAAGTCATCAGAGAGTTTATTCAGCATCGGAAACGGCTCCATGGGCCAACGCGCCAATTTTGAAGAGCATTATTCAGGTTCTACTTTTCAAGGCAGCTACATCGGAGGTGTCTATTATCCAGACAAAACAAGAGTAGGTTGGTGGAAAAACGGATATCCCGAGTATTTTGCTAAAGTGCTCAATGCGCCAAGTTGGATTGGGATTGATGTGCATTTAAACGGAACTCGTCTCGATTTGAACCAGTGCACCAGTGTGCGGTCTTTTCGCAGAGAACTCGATATGGAGCACGGAGTGTATACCCGAAGTTTTGAAGCTGAAATGGCAAATGGGCTCCAGGTCAAAGTTACATCAGTGCGTTTTTTAAGCATGAAAGTTGATGAGCTCGGGGCTATTCGCTATAGTGTAACACCACTTAATCAGGATGCGGAGATTCAGATGACTCCTTATTTGGACAGTTCAATCACCAACCACGATTCCAACTGGGACGATGCTTTTTGGAACACCACCGAAGTTCGAGTAGCTCAAGACCAAGCATTTATATTGGCGCAAACCAACAAAACGAATTTCAAGACTTGTACGTTTATGGGAGTTGGGCTGTACCTTGA
>DFSJ01000129.1:7903-8724 GCA_002378585.1 Flavobacteriaceae bacterium UBA3440
AAGTTTGGCGGGTATGTGGTTGAAAAATTCCATAACCGCTCAGCCCTTGAGGTGGCACAGGAGGTGGTTTCGGAGGCATTGGCCACGGGTTTTGACGCTTATTTAACCCAGCAACACCAAGCATGGGAAACTATTTGGTCAACCAGTGACATCACCATCGAAGGGGATGTAAAGGCGCAACAAGGAATTCGTTTTAATGTATTTCAGCTCAACCAAACTTATTCCGGGAAAAACCCTCAGCTCAACATAGGGCCCAAAGGATTTACCGGAGAAAAGTACGGAGGAAGTACCTATTGGGATACCGAAGCCTACTGTATTCCATTTTACATGGCCACCAAAAATCAGCGCGTCGCTAGAAACCTTTTGCAATACCGCTACAATCAGTTGGATCGGGCCATTGAAAATGCGCAAAAGCTCGGATTTAAGGAAGGGGCTGCGCTCTATCCTATGGTAACCATGAATGGGGAGGAGTGCCACAACGAGTGGGAGATTACCTTCGAGGAGATACACCGCAATGCGGCTATTGCCTTTGCCATTTTCAATTATTACAGATATACAGGAGACTACAGCTATATTCCAGAAATGGGATTAGAAGTATTGATCGGCATTGCGCGATTCTGGCACCAACGGGCCACATTCTCCAAACACAAAAACGCTTATGTGATTTTGGGGGTAACCGGTCCCAATGAATACGAAAACAACGTAAACAACAACTGGTACACCAATTATGCGGCCAAGTGGTGTATTGAGTATGCATCGGAACAGATCACCAAGGTAAAAGAGGGATATCCAGATGATTACGCCCGAATCAAAGGGATTAC
>DFSJ01000121.1:0-4110 GCA_002378585.1 Flavobacteriaceae bacterium UBA3440
TGGGAACTGATCGTAAAACTAGATGCTGATACCGTGATACCACCTGACTATTTTGCGGTGTTGTCTGAGGCATTTGAAAAAAATCCAAAATTGGGTATTGCTGGAGGAATTGCGTACGAACAAGATAAACATGGTGCCTGGAAGCGATTTCACCCCATGCATGCAGATCATGTCCGAGGTTCATTTAAAACATACAGCAAGGATTGTTTTTCTGCTATAGGCGGATTAAAAATCTCTATGGGTTGGGATACCGTAGACGAGCTATTGGCCAAATTCTACGGTTTTGAAACCCAAAGTTTTGAATCACTTCACGTCAAACACAGAAGACCTATTGGGGCTGCGTACCACAAAAAAGCCAAGGGAATGCAGGGTCAAGCTATGTACCTTATAGGCTATAACTGGGGTATTGTTTTATTTGCCAGCGCTAAACTGGCTGCTAAACAGGGAAATTTCTTCACCTTTTGGGAACACCTTTCGGGTTATTACCAAGCGAGCCAAAGAAAACTAGCTCGTGTGGTTACTCCTGAGCAAGCTCAATTTATTCGACGTTACCGAATGCGAGGAATCCTTAAAACTTTAAAGCTTTTGAAATAGGCTGACCAGTGGTTCCATTGGGAAAGGCGATCCCCAACAAAACAGAAATGGTGGGAGCAATATCCGTAATCTGTGTGCGCTCTGCGGTTGCACCTGGTTGTACCCCTGCCCCATAAAGCAATAAGGGCGCATGTGTGTCATAAATTTCAGGCGACCCATGGGTAGATCCTGTTTTTGAATAACTGATGAATCCAGGTTTATAGACAAACAAAACATCGCCAGACCTGTCTTTGTTGTATCCCATCTGCAAAATGGACGGAATTCCAGAGACAAACTGGGTAGATTTCAAAGTACGCGCTGTATACGCGTGAGCAATATCTGTCCGCTCTTGTAAATAATCAGCAAGGGCGGCTTGAACCTCATCCAAGTCTAAGCCTAAACCCTGGATGGCTTTGCGATCTAAGAAAACTTGATTGTTGGAGATATTGGACACCAAACCAGCGCCAAATCGATCCTGAACAAACTGATCAATGCCTTGCTTTATGGCATTGGCCTCCACATAACCGGCTGGGATTTTCTGATCCTGTAAATAGGCAGGTACAGGAATAGCCGCGTGATCAGCGGTTAAAAATAAAGTGTATTGACCCGTACCCACTTGACGGTCCAACGCTTTGAGCAGCCGGGCAATTTCTAAGTCAAGACGCAAATAAGTATCTTGAACTTCCTTGGAATCCACACCAAATTGGTGGCCCACATAATCGGTCGAAGAATAACTGATCGCTAAAAAATCAGGGGTCTTATCTTGACCTAGATCTTCTTGTTTTAGGGCTTCCAGGGCAAAATCCGTCAACATACTATTGCCATACGGGGTGGCGCGCAAAATACCATAACCTCCGTTTTGATTCCATAGGGCAGGTAAATCATGGGGGAAAACCGGTTTCTGTTCCCCCTTGAATGGGCCTTCATATAGGTTGTCATCGGCCACAGAAAGGTCATACTTCTTCTCGTTGTACAACAGATTCCAAGGTTTCTTGTATTGAGCGATGCTCTGTTGGGCGTTGAAGTCAGCCACCCACTTGGGCAAGGCATCCATGTAATAAGTAGACGTCACCCAAAGCCCTTGTTCACCACCGACAAACCAATAAGCCGCATTGGCCATATGTCCTCCAGGAAGTACCGCTCCTCGGTCTTTCACAGAAATGGAAATCACTTTGGCTTTGTTTTTATAGTGAAGTCTTAATTGATCGGTCATGGTACTGGTCAATAGGCGGTGCGGCGACATTTTACCTTCATCGCTGGACACACCTACCGATGCGTATTGATCATCACCGGCACAGTAGACCATGCTTCCAGAAGCTATATCAAAAAAATCATTGCCGATAATCCCGTGCGTCGCTGGAGTAGTTCCTGTGTACACGGAAGCGTGACCCGGACCTGTAGATGTAGGCGCATAATTAAAATGGTGGTTCTTGGCGACAAAACCTCCGTGTACCAGCCGTTTAAATCCTCCCTCTGAATACTGATCCCAAAAACGGGTCAGGTAATCGTACCTCATTTGATCCACCACGACACCAACGACTAATTTTGTGGGCGCTTTCATGGCCTCGCTTTCCGTCGCCTTCTGAGCGAACATTAATGAAGAAACGAAAAGAAAAAAATAAAGGGCGGTAAATCTAAGGCAATTCTTTGCGTACATGATGATCCATTGTTTGTTCAAAAATACCAAATCTATCAGGAGTTTAGCCTGTGTTTGAAGTCAAATCATGGTTAAGTTTTGTATTTTTACCCATCAGGGTTGACTATGAAACACATCGAAGCTATCGGACTTTATTTCATCATGCTAAAAGAGGTATTTAAAAAACCTACAAAATGGCGCATCATGAAATCGCTGATCAATAAAGAGATTGATGACTTGATTGTCGGCTCACTCGGAATGGTGCTCTTTATTTCTTTCTTCATCGGAGCCGTAGTCACTATACAAACAGCGCTTAATCTAGAAAGTCCGCTGATTCCTAAAACCATGATCGGATTTGCCGCGAGGCAATCGGTGATTCTTGAATTTGCCCCTACGTTCACCTCGATTATCATGGCGGGAAAAATCGGGTCCTACATCACCTCGAGCATTGGTTCAATGAGGGTAACCGAACAAATAGACGCTTTGGAAGTGATGGGCATAAACGCATTGAATTATCTGATATTTCCCAAAATTATTGCGCTCATGATGTATCCTTTTTTAATTTCCATTGCTATGTACATTGGGATTTTTGGAGGATGGACTGCTGGCGTACTAGGTGGACTAGCCACCTCAGGTGATTTCATCGAAGGACTGCGCATGGATTTCAATTCCTTTCATGTGGCCTATGCCTTCATTAAATCCATGGCATTTGCCTTTATACTAGCTACTGTTCCCTCCTTTCACGGGTTTTATATGAATGGAGGAGCATTAGAAGTGGGCAAAGCAAGCACTACGTCTTTTGTCTGGACTTCAGTGGTGATTATTTTGACCAATTATGTACTCACTCAACTGATTTTAGGATGATTGAAATAAAAAATTTAGTCAAACAATTTTCCGGCAAAAATGTACTGAATGACATCAGTGCTGTTTTTGAAGATGGTCAGACTAGCTTAATTATTGGACAGAGTGGGTCGGGTAAAACCGTGTTGATGAAGTGCATGCTCGGTCTCTATGAGATAGACCAAGGGTGTATTTGTTATGATGGATTGGAGTATCAGCGACTGAGTATTGCCCAGCAAAATGAAATCAGAAAACAAATCGGGATGGTATTTCAAGGGTCTGCACTTTTTGACTCTATGGATGTGCTGGAAAACGTACTGTTTCCCCTATCGATGTTGCGCAATATGTCTCGATCAGAAATGGAAGATCGAGCTAATCAAGTGCTTAAAAGGGTTAATCTATTGGACGCACACCACAAAATGCCCTCAGAAATTTCTGGAGGCATGCAAAAAAGAGTAGCCATAGCTCGGGCTATTGTCATGAATCCCCGGTATTTGTTTTGCGATGAGCCGAACTCCGGGCTAGACCCCAAAACGGCTATTCTCATCGATAATTTAATTCAAGAAATCACCCAAGAATACAACATCACTACGGTGATCAATACGCACGACATGAATTCAGTCATGGAAATAGGCGATAAAATCATTTTTTTAAAAAATGGCGTATTGGCCTGGGAGGGAAACAGTGATTTGGTATTCCGCACCGATAACCAAGCAGTCACTGAATTTGTGTATTCTTCTGAATTGTTTAAAAAAGTAAGGGAAGCTACCCGAGCACAATCCAAATAGTATGGCGCATATCATCATCACAGGCAGCAGTAGAGGAATCGGTTTAGCCATGGCAAAACAAGCCGCTCAACAGGGTCATCGCGTTTTAGCGCTCTCCAGGAACGCTGAAACTGTTCGGTCCCTTGGTCTGGATCATTTGGAAGCCCTGCCTTTTGACATAACTAATCAACAGCATATTCAAGAAGCTGATTCTTGGATCGATCAACACTGGGGTGGAAAAATTGATGTTCTGATCAACAATGCAGGTGTATTGACACACAAACCATTGGCCCA
>DFSJ01000121.1:4426-6546 GCA_002378585.1 Flavobacteriaceae bacterium UBA3440
GGACTATGGGCCCCAAAAATGGGAAAACAAGGTCATGTGGTCAACATCAGCTCCATGGGCGGAATCCAAGGCAGTGCCAAGTTTGCTGGATTATCGGCGTACAGTTCTAGCAAGGGGGCATTAATCACTTTAACCGAATTACTGGCCGAGGAATACAAGGAAACAGGACCTCATTTCAATGCGCTGGCGCTAGGAGCCGTAGACACTGAAATGTTGCAACAGGCATTTCCAGGTTACCAAGCCCAGACCACTCCTGATGAAATGGCGGCCTATATACTGCAGTTCGCTCTAAACAGTGGGTCGTTGCTCAATGGCAAGGTCATCCAAGTATCGAATTCAACGCCCTAATCTAATTGCCCAAACTTACCCGCATAAAAATCCTGCATGGCTTCCTGGAGTTCATGTCTGTGATTCATCACAAAGGGGCCTGAAGCGGCAATAGGTTCATTGAGTGGTTCACCGCTGAGCAATAATAGGTGTGCATTTTGTGCTGCCTGAATACTGAAATCAGTTCCATCGTTATCCATCAGCACAAAATGTCCCTCGGGGGCAGAAGAATCTTCCAATCCGCTTACATGTACCGAACCGCTCAACACCAAAAATGCCGTATTGAAGTGCATGGGTAGCTGGATGTCTGCCGAAGATCCTTGAGGTAATTCTATACGGTATAAATGCATAGGGCTATGGGTAGTGGCTCCGCCTTTTACCCCATGAAACTCACCGGCAATGACATGTAACTGACCACCATATGGCAGGGATACTGAGGGAATATCTTGGGCATCTAAACCTTGATAACTGGGTGGGTCCATTTTGTTTTTAGCAGGAAGATTAACCCATAATTGCGCCATATGAAAAATACCTCCTGCTCGGGCAAATCCCTCTTCGTGGTACTCTTTATGCAATACACCTGAAGCTGCGGTCATCCACTGTACTCCACCCGGAGATACTATTCCGCTATTACCTGCAGAATCGTGGTGAGCAACTTTGCCTTGAAAGGCGACAGTAACTGTCTCAAAACCGCGATGGGGGTGAACATCTACCCCTCTAGGTGTGCTCGTTGGCTCAAAAAAATGAGGCTCATTGTAATCCAAAAAAATAAAAGGATCCATGCGCTTCATTTCCAATCCATGAGTTGAAGGAATAAAATTTTGCACCCTAAATCCGTCTCCGACAAAATGTATCGGGCGCGGTGAAATCACGCGTTCAATGCTTCTTTTCATAGAATTGTATTTGGGAAAATGTTGTTAGACAAATGTACAAAAAAGCCTAAATTTAGGGGCATGAATTCCTTGTTCGAACACTATATACCGCCTGCAGCGGTACCCTGGATCCAACAATTGATGGAGGCCCATCAGGTAGTCCTCAAAATTGTTCACGAGCGACACACCATACACGGAGATTACAGAAGATATCCCGATGGCAGACAGCAGATTACCGTCAACGACTCGCTAAATACTTATCAGTTTCTGATCACGCTGGTGCACGAAATAGCGCACTTAGTTACCTACGAAAAATACGGGAGAGCCGTGGCGCCACATGGAAAAGAGTGGAAATACACATTTCAACACCTCATGCTTCCTTTAATCAGGCCCAGTGTTTTTCCGGAGGCCTTATTACCTTACCTGGCTGCCTATTTCAAAAACCCCAAGGCAAGCTCGGATACCGACGCTAGGCTCTCAAAAGCATTGTGTGCCTACAGCCCAAAAAATGACCAACACGAACACCTGAGCGATGTCGCCGTAGGTACGCGATTCATCTATAGAGATACTCGGATTTTTGAAAAAGGGCAACGTGTGGTGAAGCGCTACCGATGTATGGAATTGTCGAGCGGAAAGATTTACCTATTTCCACCACATGCGTTAGTCAAACCTGTTTCCTAGCTACGCTTGAGACTTATTGGCCAGCTGACCGCAGGCTGCATCGATGTCTTTACCGCGCGAACGACGAACAGTTACTGTGATGCCGTGGCGTTCCAGCACTTGAATGTATCGCTCAATGACCTCTGGAGCCGCTTGCCTAAAGGCGTCGTCTCCAATAGCATTATACTCGATTAGATTCACCTTGGACGGGGCAAATCGACAGAATTCAACCAAGGCATCAATATCTGCTTGTTGGTCGTT
>DFSJ01000153.1 GCA_002378585.1 Flavobacteriaceae bacterium UBA3440
GTCTGCATGTTCTGTGGATTCCCCCTGCTGTGCATCAATACCAAGGGTATTTGCCCTGCAGCTACAACCTTAAATAAGTCGGGATCACTCCCAGCGGTTACATCATTGATCATGTCAGCCCCAAGGTCAACAGCCGCTCTGGCTACTGAGGCTCTGAATGTGTCGATAGAAATTAACGCTTCGGGACGTTCTCTGCGCAGCACCTCTAAGGTGGGCAATAGTCGATCCATTTCTTCTTGTTCAGAAACAAATTCAGCCCCTGGTCGGGTGCTTACTGCCCCAAAATCCAACCACTTAGCTCCTTGGTCAAGATGGATTAAGGCCTGTTGAATCGCCTCTTCCATGCCTTGTTTTCTGCTTTGGTCGTAAAAAGAATCAGGGGTGAGATTGACGATGCCCATCACTACGGGTTTGTCCAGCACGACAAGTTGTCCACGGCAATTTAATGTCTTGGTAAATGTTGGGTTGATGACTTGTTTCATGAGCTAGGTCAGGGCGTTTGCCCGCTTGGATTATTTGTGCGAAATTTACGCCAAATTCTGCAAAGCACATGAGCCAAACCCTTGACCAATACAACCACGTGATCCAAACTTGTCGCGATCTTTTTGAAAAGAAGTTAGCGGATTACGGAGCGGCTTGGCGCATTTTGCGACTGCCTTCGTTGACGGATCAGATTTACATCAAAGCGCAACGGATCAGAAGTATTCAACAGAAGGTTCAGAAAATCCAAGAAGATGCGGCTTCGGAATTTATAGGTATTATCAACTACAGCGTCATGGCCTTGATTCAACTCCGTGAAGGAGTGGTGGACACCCCGGATATTGATGCCGAACAAGCATTGGCCTGGTATGATGAAATGACCCAACAAACCCGTGATTTGATGCTCGACAAAAATCACGATTACGGAGAAGCTTGGCGTGAGATGCGGGTGGGATCCCTCACGGATTTGATCCTGCAAAAGTTACTTCGCGTGAAACAGATTGAGGAAAACCAAGGGAAGACATTGGTTTCTGAAGGGATCGATGCCAATTATCAAGACATGGTCAACTATGCGGTATTTGCCTTGATTCACTTAACCCAAACACCACAGAAATCGTGAAATACCTGATTTTATTTTCGCGATGGGTAGTCGGTTTGCTGTTTATTTTTAGCGGATGGGTGAAACTCAACGATCCAGTCGGATTCAGTTTTAAATTGGAAGAGTATTTCAGTCCTTCAGTGTTAGACATCCCATTTTTGGTGCCCAGTGCCCTGGCACTTGCCTTGGTATTGGTGGTGGTTGAAGTATTGTTGGGCGTCGCTCTTTTGATCGGATATGCTCCAAAATTGACTTTGTACAGCCTAACGGGCATGATTGTATTTTTCACTTTCTTGACGTTTTATTCGGCTTATTTCAATAAAGTAACCGATTGCGGGTGTTTTGGTGATGCCCTGCCATTAACCCCATGGCAGTCGTTTTTCAAGGACGTAGTGCTTTGTGTGTTGATCGGTTTTTTGTGGTTGGGCCAGTCAAAATTAGGTGCGTTTAGTACCGAGAAAACCAGAATCATCCTGATGCTGTTGAGTTTGACTAGCTCCTTGTATTACGGATATTATGTGCTCAACCACCTGCCTTTGGTTGATTTTAGGGCCTATAAAGTGGGTACACATGTCCCCAGCGCTATGGAAATTCCCGAAGACGCACCCCAAGCGATTTATGCTTATGAATGGTTTTTTGAGCATGAAGGCAAAACGTTTTCGGTGACCACCGACAAGGCCTATCCACAAGTGACGGGAACTTTTGTACGGGTGGAGACGCGTATGGTTCAGGAAGGATATGAACCGCCCATACATGATTTCTCCATGGAACAGGACGGTGTGGATTACACCCAAGAGTTGCTCAGTCAAGAGCGCTTGATGTTGGTCGTGTTATACGATTTGCGCAAGACCGATTGGGATTTTAAAGATGTTTTAATCGAGAAAGTAAAAGAAGCCCAAGATTTGGGCTATAAAGTAGTCGGATTATCGGCCTCAGATGTTTCTCTTTGGGAGGCCCAAATGCCCGAAGAAGGCTGGCCTTTTCCGCTCTATTTTTCCGACCAAACTACCCTCAAAACGATTATCCGCTCCAATCCTGGATTGGTAGTGTTGCATCGAGGTACGATTATCGATAAAAAACACATCAACGATATTAATTATTTAGCTCTATAAAACAAATCATGAGAAAGAACATTGTCGCCGGAAACTGGAAAATGAATTTAAATGCCGAACAAACCAGGGCGTTAATCAGTGAGTTAGCCTCGGTTCAGCTCCCTGAAAACACCCGAGTTTTGGTAGCTCCTCCCTTTGTGAATTTATCAGCTGCCTTGGAGGCTGCTGCGCATAGCTCAGTTGAAGTGATGGCACAAAACATGCACCAAGCAGAAAGCGGCGCATATACCGGAGAGGTATCCGCCTCAATGTTGACCCACTTAGGGGTAAAAACAGTGGTTCTTGGACACTCGGAACGCAGAAGTTATTTTGGGGAAACGGATGCTTTGTTGGCACAGAAAGTACAGACGGCCTTAAACCACCACATGGAGGTAGTTTTTTGTTTTGGAGAGGAATTGGCCGAAAGAGAGAACAATACTCATTTTGAAGTCGTAGCCAGTCAATTAAAAAATGCGCTTTTTGCCCTTCCAGCTTCTACTTGGAGCTCGATTGTATTGGCCTACGAGCCGGTTTGGGCGATTGGTACCGGATTGACTGCTTCCAGCGCACAAGCACAGGAAATGCACGCCTTTATCCGCCAGACTATTGCTGAGGCTTATTCCGCCTCATTGGCCCAAGAAGTTTCTATCCTCTACGGAGGAAGTGTCAAGGCCAATAATGCCGCCGAACTATTTGGTCAACCCGATGTGGACGGAGGTCTCATCGGGGGCGCGTCTTTGGTAGCTGCAGATTTTAAAGGCATCATCGACGGACTGCGCTAAGATGGAGATCTATTACATCGAAGCCACCTGTACGGTCACCCCGACAGAACCGTTCTCAGACCTATTGATGGCGGAATTAGGCACCTTAGGTTTTGAGAGTTTTGAGCAGACGCCCATAGGAATCAAGGCCTATATTTTGGAATCTGCTTTTGATGATTCTTTGTTTGAAGGTTTGGAAACTGCTGATATGCCTGGTGTCTCCCTGTCCTTTTCCACCCATAGGATGGCTCAAGAAAACTGGAACCAAACCTGGGAAGAAAATTTCGAACCCATTGTGGTGGGCAGTGATTGCGCTGTTCGTGCCCCATTTCACGCGCCGATTAACGTCACTCATGATTTGGTGATTATGCCCAAGATGAGTTTCGGTACAGGACACCACGAAACCACCTTCATGATGTTGTCTTTAATGCTTGAGGATGATTTCTCAGGCCAATCCGTCCTGGACATGGGCAGCGGCACAGCCGTTTTGGCTATTTTGGCCGAACGATTAGGCGCTGACTCAGTAACGGCCATAGACATTGATCCTTGGTGCTTTGAAAACGCCCAAGAGAATGTAGCGCTTAACGACTGCACCCGTGTAGAAGTCCAACAAGGCGATGCCACAGTTTTGGGAAGTCAGACCTATCAGTGCATTATCGCTAATATCAACCGCAACATATTGTTGGCGGATATACCGACCTATACGGCTCAGCTGGAAGGGGAAGGTCGCCTGTATTTAAGTGGCTTTTATCAGGAGGATTTACCTTTGATCGATCAGGCTTGCCAAGATCAAGGGTTGGTTGTTTCTCGTACCATGACCAAAAACAATTGGGTAGCGGGTATTTGGGTTAAGCCCTAAAGGAAAAATAATAAATAAAAAAGCCGCTTG
>DFSJ01000107.1 GCA_002378585.1 Flavobacteriaceae bacterium UBA3440
GTTATTGATCGATGCCAAGCACTCGGCCTGCCTTTGGTCTACGCTTCGCCATCGGGATTGAGGCAAAAAGGTTGGCTTTTGGGACTGTTGCAAGGGCTCGATGTGGACTTTGTCGTTTTGGCTGGGTGGCTGAAAATGATTCCTGAAGAGGTGGTCAGCGCCTACCCAAATGCACTGGTGAATATTCACCCTGCGCTTTTACCCGACTTTGGCGGTCACGGGATGTACGGCATGAAGGTCCATGAGGCGGTCAAAAAAAGCGGTGCGATCAAATCGGGGATCAGTATTCACTGGGTAGACGAGCAGTACGACAATGGAGCGCTGATCGAACAACACAGCGTTGAGCTGAGTCCAGAAGATCAGCCGGAAGATATCGCCCAAAAAGTACACCAACTCGAATATGTCCACTACCCAAAAGCCATCGAACGCCTCCTCGGCATTTAACCCATCCGTCTGCATATACACCGATGGTGCGGCTCGGGGCAATCCAGGCCCGGGAGGCTACGGTATTGTGATGGAAAAGGTGGGCAGTGCTTATCGCAAAGAATTTTCTGGCGGGTTCCGCCACACCACCAACAACCGCATGGAGCTCAAGGCGGTCATTGAAGCATTGGGCAAGTTAAAAACTGCGGGCATCGATGTCCTTATATATACAGACTCCAAATATGTTGTGGATGCTGTAGAAAAAAAATGGCTGGACAAATGGGTGAACACTGGGTTTAAAGACAAGAAAAATCCAGACCTATGGAAGGCTTATCTTCAAGCCGCAGCCCCATTTAGGGTCAAATTCCAGTGGATCAAAGGACACAACCAGCACCCCCAAAACGAACGATGTGACGCCCTAGCCGTTGCGGCTTCCCACCAGCCCAATCTCCCCCAGGACAAAGGCATGCCGTGCTGAGTATTTGTATTATCTTTGGGGCCAAATCTAAATCAATCCCATGTCCCAATTACTTGTTGTTGGCACCGTTGCCTTTGATGCCATTGAAACCCCATTTGGTCAAACCGACAAAATTTTAGGAGGAGCCGCTACCTACATCGGCCTTTCCGCATCGCGATTTAACACTGAGGTAGGCATTGTGTCTGTGGTGGGCGAAGACTTTCCACAAGAAGACCTCGACATGCTCGCCGGACACGGCATTGACCTCAGCGGCATAGAAATCGTTCCCGGTGGAAAGACCTTTTTTTGGTCTGGACGCTACCACAACGATCTAAATGTACGCGACACCTTAGTGACTGAACTCAATGTTTTGGCTGATTTCAAGCCGGTTGTTCCAGAACACTTTAAATCAGCCGAAGTGCTTATGCTGGGCAACCTACACCCACAAGTGCAGATTGATGTGATCCATCAAATGGCCAATAGACCAAAAATGATTATCCTGGACACCATGAACTTCTGGATGGACCATACCTGGGATACCTTAGTCGAGGTGATCTCTATGGTAGATGTCATCACCATCAACGACGAAGAAGCGCGCCAACTAAGCGGGCAATATTCTTTGGTGAAAGCAGCGGCAGCGATTCATCAAATGGGACCCAAATACGTGGTTATCAAAAAAGGGGAGCACGGCGCTTTGTTATTTCACAACCAACAAGTCTTCTTTGCGCCCGCCCTTCCTTTGGAAGAAGTTTTTGATCCAACTGGTGCTGGAGACACCTTTGCCGGAGGACTGGCTGGATTTATCAGTGCCTCTAGAGGCTACTCTTTTGAGCACCTAAAAACCGCCATTATTCAGGGGTCAAACCTCGCTTCCTTCTGCGTAGAAAAATTCGGCACATTGCGTCTGGAACAGCTCGATGAACAGGAGAGAATTCAGCGTTTAGAACAATTCAAAAATCTGACTCAATTCGATATTTCCCTACAAGGGGCTTAACGATCTTATCCCTATATTTGCCCCATGAGTGACGCCATCAAACACGAGTGCGGAATTGCCTTGATTCGGCTATTAAAGCCGCTTGACTACTACCAAAAAAAATACGGTACGGCCTTTTACGGGGTCAATAAAATGTACCTGATGATGGAAAAGCAGCACAACCGGGGCCAAGATGGCGCCGGGTTTGCCAGTATCAAGCTCGATATGCCTCCAGGCTCGCGTTTTATGAGTCGTGTTCGCTCAGCCAAAGCTCAACCGATCATGGATATTTTTGATCAGATCAATGAGCGCATCAATACCGCTTTGGTCCAAGATCCAAGTCTACTTCAAGATGTAGCGCGCCAAAAAGCAGAAATCCCGTACATTGGCGAAGTGCTTTTGGGACACGTTCGCTACGGAACCTTCGGCAAAAACAGCATCGAAAGCGTCCATCCTTTCTTGAGACAAAACAACTGGATGCACCGCAACTTGATCGTAGCTGGTAACTTTAATATGACCAATGTTCGCGAGTTGTTTAACAACTTAGTCGACCTGGGTCAGCACCCAAAAGAACAGTCTGACACCATAACAGTCATGGAGAAAATCGGCCACTTCTTGGACGATGCGGTGGCTAAACTGTACAAAAAAATCAAGCAAGAAGGAGTGACCAAAAAAGAAGCCACCCCGTTGATTGCTGATCGATTAAATGTGGCCAAAATACTCCGAAAGGCAGCAAAAAACTGGGACGGAGGATATGCGATGGCGGGTATGATTGGTCACGGAGATGCTTTTGTACTCAGAGATCCTTCAGGAATCCGTCCTGCATTCTACTACCACGATGAAGAGGTGGTCGTGGTGGCTTCAGAAAGAGCGGTGATTCAGACCGTATTTAATGTTCCTTTCACCGAGGTACATGAAATCGATCCAGGCCATGCGCTGATCGTAAAAAAGAGTGGGTCTGTATCCATGCCAGAAATACTGGAACCAAGAGCTCGGAAATCTTGTTCCTTTGAACGCATTTATTTTTCCAGAGGCTCTGACCTAGAAATCTATCAAGAGCGAAAAGCCCTGGGCAAATACTTGTTTCCTCAAATCTTAGATTCCATTGACCACGACTTAAAAAACACGGTCTTTTCCTATATACCCAACACCGCTGAAACTTCCTTCTTCGGTTTAGTGCGTGCAGCACAGCGCTACCTAAACAAAAAGAAAGAAGAGCAGATTTTGGGGGCTAAAGGTCCGCTTTCCCCGGAAGAACTCCACGAGATTCTCGACATCAGACCACGCATTGAAAAAGTAGCGATCAAAGATGCCAAACTGCGCACCTTTATCACCCAAGACAGTGGTCGAGACGATTTGGTGGCCCACGTATACGACATCACTTACGGTTCTGTGCGCCCAACTGATAATCTAGTGATTATCGACGACAGTATCGTGCGCGGCACTACATTAAAAAAGAGCATTTTAAAGATTCTTGATCGCCTTAATCCAAAAAAGATCATAGTCGTTTCCTCTGCCCCTCAAATACGCTACCCGGATTGTTACGGCATTGATATGGCCAAACTGGAGGATTTTATTGCCTTTAAAGCAGCCCTAGCTCTTCATCAAGAACGGGGAACTATGAGTCTGGTCGAAGATATTTACCACCGATGTGTCGCGCAAGCGGAACTTCCTGATCAAGAGACAATCAATCACGTTACCGCATTTTACGAACCGTTTACCGTGGAAGAAATATCCTGTAAAATCGGAGAATTGTTGACTCCTCAAGAAGTACGCGCTGAGGTTGAAATTGTTTTTCAAACCATTGAAAATCTTCATTTAGCAATCCCTATGCACCAAGGTGACTGGTATTTTACAGGCCAATACCCAACACCTGGTGGAATGAGGGTGGTGAATCGCGCATTCATCAACTTTTATGAGGGCAAAAACGAACGCGCTTACTAGTACTCCGCGTCCTAGGGGTAAAAACCCCTCGTTGATCGGAGATTTAATCTGATGAACCTGGTTTTTATGCCGTAAGTCAAATCGTCTCAACAATCGAATAATCGCTCACTAATTTAGCTGAATAACCACGCGCTTGTAGGTAGCTGGTGGCTAGATTGGGGAAAAGGCGGGCCTGTGGCTCGCCTTTTTAATAAAAAAGATACTGCTCATATCTTGTGAATAAC
>DFSJ01000143.1:0-566 GCA_002378585.1 Flavobacteriaceae bacterium UBA3440
GGTGATAAAGAATGGTTGTATGCTTGGATCAAAAACAGTCAGTCGTTGATCAAATCTGGTGACGCTCGTGCACTGGCTATTTACAACGAATACAACCAAACACAGATGACCGCTTTTCCTCTTTTGAGCAACAGCGATATCGATGCTATTTTGGCTTACACAGACGCGCCTGAACCCGCACCTGCTGCACCTGCTGCTATGGCAAGTGCTGAAACAGCTGCGCCGGCTGCATCGGGAGTTTCCAATGAGTTAATTCTCGGTGCCTTAGTCGTTGTCTTTGCTCTGTTGTTGTTGATGTTGGTCTTTGTCAGACGCATCTTGACTAAAATTGCTGTAGCTAACGGGATTTATACCGAGGAGAAAAAAACGGAAATCCCCTCATTCTGGAAGTATTTTTCCAACAATCCCTTTCTGATTTTTGTTACAGTTATTTTCCTTTTACTGTTTAGTGCGTACCAGGTGTATGGTTATTTGTCTCAAATAGGTGTTGATCAGGGCTATGCGCCGATTCAGCCCATTCACTTTTCTCACAAAATTCACGCTGGAGATAACAAAATTGAGTGTAC
>DFSJ01000143.1:903-2471 GCA_002378585.1 Flavobacteriaceae bacterium UBA3440
TACGAGTACAAGGGTAACCCTGAAGGTCCAACACCAGAAGACATAGCCGAGGGATACACTAACGAGTTCTACACAGGTGAGATTAAGAAGCTATACCAAGCTGTTGGTTGGGATGAAAACACCCAATCGTACACGGGTAATGCGAAACCGGTAGAGTGGGTGCGCATCCACAAGTTGCCAGACTTTGCTTATTTCAATCACGCTCAACACGTCACTGTGGCTGGTGTTGCTTGCCAAACATGTCATGGACCTGTTGAAGAGATGGAAATTGCTTACCAGTATTCCCCATTAACTATGGGGTGGTGTATCGATTGCCATAGAGCCACTGAAGTGGATGTCAAGGGCAATGAATACTACGCTTCCATACACAAAGCACTTTCAGAGAAATACGGTGTTGAAAAGCTGACTGCAGCACAAATGGGCGGGCTTGAATGTGGAAAATGCCACTATTAATTGAATAAGAAGTTTATATCAGATCCTATGGCATCAACTAAAAACTATTGGAAAAGCGAAGCGGAACTAAATTCCAATGATCCTGCAATCCAAAAGCTCCGAAATAATGAGTTTGTATCTGAGTTGCCTGTTGACCAATTTTTGGGAAACAAGGAAACATTAGATAATACATCGACTAACCGTCGGGATTTCTTGAAGTTTGTCGGATTCAGTACAGCGGCAGCTACGCTAGCGGCATGTGAAGGTCCTGTGATTAAAACGATTCCTTATGTGGTTCAGCCTGAGGAAATCATTCCAGGAATAGCCAACTTCTACGCAACAAGTATCGCTAATGGGTTTGATTTTGCATCTGTTTTGGTTAAAACAGCTGAAGGTCGCCCAATCAAAATAGAGTCAAACAGGGAAGCTGCCTATTTTTCAGGCGCCAATGCACGTGTACACGCGTCAGTACTTTCGCTCTATGACAGCGCCAGAATACAAGGTCCTTCACTTAAGGGAGCTCCGGTTTCCTGGGCGGATCTGGATAAGGCCGTTATCGACCAATTAAATGCTACCAAGGCTTCTGGACAGAAAGTGGTCTTATTGACACAATCATACGCCAGCCCCTCTACGGCTGCTTTGATCGCTCAATTGCAGGCGGTTTACCCCCAAGTAGTTCATGTAGCCTATGATGCAGTTTCCAAAGAAGCGGCCCTAGCTGCTTACGAGCGTGTTTATGGACAACGCGCATTGGCTGACTACGATTTTTCAAAAGCTGATGTTATTGTGTCGGTTGGTGCTGATTTTCTTGGAGATTGGCAGGGTGGGGGCTATGCTGCTGGTTATGCCCAAGGAAGAGTTCCTAGCCAAGGAAGAATGTCGCGTCATTATCAAGTAGAATCTTTGATGAGTCTATCTGGAGCTAACGCGGATTACAGACTACCCGCGACAAACGCAGAACAAAAAAGAATTCTTGCCGCTCTATTCAGTGGATTGTCTGGAACTTCGTTAGCTGTTGAGCTGACAGAAGCTCAGCAAAAAATGGTGGATGCTATGGTCTCAGATTTGCGCAAAGTGGGATCTGCTGGTGTTATAGTGAGTGGATTAGAAGATGTAGATGCCCAATTGTTGGTACT
>DFSJ01000143.1:2724-12063 GCA_002378585.1 Flavobacteriaceae bacterium UBA3440
GGTCAGGTAGGTATGTTGATTACCGATGGGGTTAACCCGGTATATAGCCTGCCGAATGGAGGCGAATTTGCCGCAGCCATGCAGCAAGTTCCCGTTACGGTAGTTTTTGCCACTACACCTAACGAGACTACAGAAGTAGCTCAGTACGTGGGTGCGGCTAATCATTATTTAGAATCATGGGGTGATCTGTCTCCCAAAGTTGGACAGTATGCACTGGCTCAACCTGTGATCAGAAATCTTTTTGATTCCCGCCAAATCCAGACTTCTCTGCTAAATTGGATGGGGGTTGACTCTTCTTACTACGACTACGTTCGCGCATATTGGGAAAATAATATCTTGGGTTCTTCGTCTTGGTCTCAAGCCTTACACGACGGATACTTTACCCAAAACACTTCAGGAAGAACAGCTGTTACTTCGATTAATGGGGCAGCTAGCGCCGCTTCTCTTGCCGCCAGTAAGGGTGTGGCGATGGAGCTAGTACTTTATACCAAAACAGGTATGGGTGATGGTCAAGAGGCCAATAACCCTTGGCTTCAAGAATTCCCCGATCCCATCTCCCGTGTGAGCTGGGATAATTATGCCACATTCTCAAAAGTTGATGCCCAAGCCTTGGGTATTGTCAATAAGCATGCTGCTAACGGAGGTTTAGACGGTAGCTATGTTACCCTTACCGTGGGGAACACTACGCTTAAAGTTCCCGCGTTGATTCAACCAGGACAAGCGCCAGGAACTATTGGACTCGCTTTGGGGTACGGCAGGAAATCAGGCTTAAAAGAATTGATGCAAGTAGGGGTGAACGCCTACGGTTTCTACCAAGCTTTCCAACCAGTACAAGAAGTGTCTGTAGCGCTAGCTTCAGGAATGCACGAATTTGCCTCAGTTCAATTACAGAATACATTGATGGGCCGTGGTGATATCATCAAGGAGACCACCTTAGAAATTTTCAACACAGCTAAAGCGGAGCAATGGAATGAGAAGCCTGTGGTTTCTCTAAACCACCAGGAAGTACCGGCCTCTTCTGTGGATCTTTGGGATTCATTTGATCGATCCATAGGACATCACTTCAACCTTTCCATTGATCTAAATGCTTGTACAGGTTGTGGGGCTTGTGTGATCGCTTGTCACGCTGAAAACAACGTACCGGTTGTAGGTAAGGCTGAAATTAGAAAATCTCGAGACATGCACTGGTTGCGTATCGACCGCTATTATTCTTCTGAAACCTCTTTTGAAGGAGATAACCAGAAGAAAGATGACTTCAATGGATTGTTTGGTGATGAAGGTTCACTCGGCGGCTTTGGTCAATTAGAAGATCCTTCTGCCAATCCTCAAGTGGCTTTCCAGCCAGTTATGTGTCAACACTGTAACCACGCACCTTGTGAAACGGTATGTCCTGTAGCGGCTACTTCTCACTCCAGACAAGGGCAAAATCACATGGCGTACAACAGATGTGTGGGAACCCGTTATTGTGCCAATAACTGTCCTTATAAGGTAAGAAGATTTAACTGGTTCTTGTACAACAATAACGACGAGTTTGATTTCCACATGAACAATGACTTGGGCAAAATGGTGTTAAACCCAGACGTCAACGTGCGTTCACGTGGGGTTATGGAAAAATGCTCTATGTGTATCCAAAAAACACAAAAAACAATTTTGGATGCCAAGAGAGAAGGAAGAACCATCCAAGACGGCGAATTCCAAACAGCGTGTTCAGCAGCTTGTAACACAGGTGCTATGGTATTTGGGGATGTTAACGATCCAAACAGCCAAGTTACCTCATTGAGCAAAAGTGAGCGCGTATACCACCTTTTGGAGCATGTGGGAACAAAACCCAACGTATTCTATCACGTGAAGGTGAGAAATACAACGGAAGCATAATTTATTAAGAACAGTAATTATCATCATATGGCGTCGCATTACGAAGCACCAATTAGAAAACCACTGGTCGAGGGAGACAAGGGATACCACGATGTAACCCTGGACATAGTCGCTCCAGTAGAGGGTAAAGCTAACAAATCTTGGTGGATTGTATTTTCCATCGCACTTGTCGCATTTTTGTGGGGACTAGGTGCTATCATTTACACAGTATCTACCGGTATTGGTACTTGGGGATTGAATAAGACTGTAGGTTGGGCCTGGGACATCACTAACTTTGTATGGTGGGTTGGTATCGGTCACGCTGGAACATTGATTTCTGCGGTGCTCTTGCTTTTCAGACAAAAGTGGAGAATGGCGGTTAACCGTTCAGCTGAAGCCATGACTATTTTCTCCGTAATTCAAGCGGGTCTTTTCCCAATCATTCACATGGGGCGTCCTTGGTTGGCTTACTGGGTGGTTCCTATCCCTAACCAATTTGGCTCCTTGTGGGTAAACTTTAACTCGCCACTGCTTTGGGATGTATTTGCGATTTCAACGTACTTATCGGTTTCTTTAGTTTTTTGGTGGACTGGTTTGTTGCCTGACTTTGCCATGATCAGAGATCGTGCCGTGAAACCATTCCAAAAGAAAATATACAGCTTGCTCAGCTTTGGTTGGTCAGGTCGTGCTAAAGATTGGCAGCGTTTCGAGGAGGTTTCTTTAGTTTTGGCTGGTCTAGCTACCCCTTTGGTGCTTTCGGTACACACGATTGTATCTTTTGACTTTGCCACTTCAGTGATTCCAGGTTGGCACACTACGATTTTCCCTCCCTACTTCGTTGCGGGAGCTATTTTCTCGGGATTTGCCATGGTAAACACCCTACTGATTATCATGAGAAAGGTCTCCAACTTGGAGGCGTACATTACGGTACAACACATTGAATTGATGAATATAGTGATCATGATCACGGGTTCCATCGTTGGATGCGCCTACATCACCGAATTATTTATGGCTTGGTACTCAGGGGTTGAGTATGAGCAGTACGCTTTCCTCAATAGAGCTACGGGTCCTTATGCTTGGGCTTATTGGGCGATGATGACATGTAACGTATTTTCTCCTCAGTTTATGTGGTTTAAACGTTTAAGAACCAGCATCATGTTCTCTTTCTTTATTTCCATTGTAGTGAACATCGGAATGTGGTTTGAGCGTTTTGTGATTATTGTTACTTCATTGCACAGAGATTACCTACCGTCCTCTTGGACTATGTTCTCCCCAACTTTTGTTGACATCAGTATTTTTATAGGTACTATAGGCTTCTTCTTCGTCTTGTTTTTGCTGTACGCACGTACGTTCCCTGTGATTGCCCAGGCTGAAGTAAAAACTATCTTGAAGTCTTCAGGGGAGAAATACAAAAAATTAAGAGATGCTGGTCTGCCATTGTACACGATGCCTGAGAAGGCTAAAGCGACTAAAGCAGCTAAAACTAAAAAGGAAGAATAAGTTATGGCCAACAAAGTAATTCACGCCTTGTATAACGATGACGACATCTTGATGATGGCCGTTAAAAAGGTGCGTGCTGCTCACCACCACATCGATGAAGTTTACTGCCCATTCCCCGTTCACGGTTTAGATAAGGCTATGGGTCTAGCCCCTACACGTATTGCTATTGCCGCATTTTTATACGGTATCGTAGGTTTGTCTGTGGCGATTACGATGATGAATTTTATTATGATTCAAGATTGGCCTCAAGATATTGGCGGAAAACCAAGTTTCAGTTATTTGGAAAATATGCCTGCCTTTGTTCCTATCATGTTTGAGCTGACTGTCTTTTTTGCAGCTCACTTAATGGTGATCACCTTTTACATGCGCAGCAGACTATGGCCGTTTAAAAAAGCCGAAAATCCTGATGTTCGTTCTACAGATGATCACTTTGTGATGGAAATTTCTGTACATGACAACGAAGAGTCACTCAGAGCGCTTTTGGAAGAAACAGGGGCGGTTGAAATCAATATATCAGAAAAGCATTCGTAAGTACTATGAACGATATGAAAAAAATCCTAGGCCTTTTATTTAGTGCGTTGTTATTGGTCTCTTGCCACACAGACAAGACCAAACGCAACTATGAGTATTTTCCTGATATGTATTATGCTGTTGGTTATGAAACCTACCAAGCAGTGCCCTTTTTACCCAACGGGACTGCTGCTGGAATTCCAGCTGATCATACCATAGCTCGTGGTCATATTCCTTATGAGCTGGCCAATACCGTTGACGGTAAAATAGCTTCGCGTACTCAACCCAACCGCATGGCTGAATTTGATGATAAAGCGGCTGCCTCCGGTAAAGCCTTGTATGATGCTTATTGCGCTACATGTCACGGTACCAAAGGCGATGGTCAAGGAACTTTGGTGCAAAGAGAAAAAATTCTCGGTGTTCCTAGCTACGCTGATGCAGCTAGAGACATTACTGTAGGGAGTACTTATCATGTGATCTACTACGGTATCAATGCTATGGGTTCATACGCTTCACAGCTCAATGAAAATGAGCGTTGGTTAGTAGCCAATTATGTGATGCAACTCAAACAAGAATTAACAAAATAATCTGTTCAACATGTATACTTTTTCTAAGCGTCTAAAAACTTTTGCCCTCGTACTTATGGTACTTGGGGCTTTGGGTATGGCCCTAGGTTTATGGTCTGCCCCTAAGACTGTTGAACAAGCCAAGTCAATGGTTGTATCTCACGATACACACGGTGAAGCTGAGTCACATGAGGTAGCTCCAGCGGACGAAAAACAAGTCGTGGTTATTGAAGGTCATGAAATCGAGGTAGGTGGCCAATCAAGTCACGCTGCTTCAACTGATGAATCTCACACGGCAGATCACGATACACACCTCCTACATCAACTTCAGAATAAACCTTGGGCGGCAATTTATGTAGCTGCCTTGTTTGCTTTGATGATATCGCTCGGCGTATTGGCTTTCTATGGTATCAACCGAGCCGCTCAGGCAGGTTGGTCACCCTTGTTGTTCCGAGTTATGGAGGGGATTACTTCTTATTTGTTGCCTGGAGGAATACTTTTATTGGTCATCTTGGTATTAACTTCCCTTCACTTCAACCATTTATTTGTCTGGATGGACCCTGAGGTAGTTGCTCATGATGAATTGATTCAAGGTAAGTCTGGATTTTTAAATGTACCTGGATTTTTAATTCGTTCTGTTATCTATTTAGGGATCTGGATTGGCTATCAGAAATTATCTCGCAAGTTTTCTCTGGCGGAAGACAACGACAGCACCACCGGTTCATTTGTTAAAAACTTTAGACTATCGGCTGCTTTTCTAGTGTTGTTCTTGATTTCTGAGTCCATGATGTCTTGGGACTGGATCATGAGTGTTGACCCTCACTGGTTCAGTACCTTGTTTGGATGGTATGTTTTTGCCTCTTTGTTTGTGTCTGGTATTACGGTGATTGCCATGGTAACTATTTACCTTAAATCTAAGGGATTATTACCTGATGTGAATGACAGCCATATTCATGATTTGGCCAAATTCATGTTCGGTATCAGTGTTTTCTGGACCTATTTATGGTTTTCTCAATTCATGTTGATCTGGTATTCAAACATTCCTGAGGAAGTCACTTATTTTGTCACCCGCATAGAAGATTTCAAAGTGGGTTATTTTGGAATGATTGCCATGAATTTCCTTCTTCCCTTATTGCTTTTGATGAATAGCGATTACAAACGTTTAAATTGGTTGGTTGTTATGGCAGGAATAGTGATACTAGTGGGCCATTATTTTGATGTGTATCACATGATTATGCCAGCTACTGTTGGTGACCAAGCATCATTTGGACTTACCGAGTTGGCTGCTGTAGCTTTCTTTGCTGGATTGTTCATTTTCGTGGTCTTTACTTCAATTGCCAGTGCGCCAATTACCCCTAAGAACCATCCTCTTATTGAAGAGAGCAAACATTTTCATTACTAATTTCAAGTAATCTATTGTATCGATGACTGTTTTATTATCCATAGCTGTAGTTGCCTTAGTCGGTTTAGCCATTTGGCAATTGACCAAGATTTTCCAACTTTCTCAGATGAAGTCTGAGCCTACCCAAATTGCTGATGACCAAGACAACCAATATAATGGTTATTTGATGTTTGCCTTTTTGGTGTTTATATATCTTATTACGATTTATTCGTTTTGGGCGTGGGGCGATGTGCTACTTCCAGAAGCGGCCTCTGAACACGGACAAGACATTGACCGCCTGATGTGGATTTCATTTGCACTGATCTTCTTTGTGCAAACCATAACCCAAGCATTATTGCATTATTTCTCATATCAGTATCGTGGTAAAAAAGACCAAAAGGCCTTTTTCTATGCCGATAACGACAAGCTAGAATTTATATGGACGATTATTCCTGTGATTACTTTGGCTGTACTCATTATGTACGGTCTTTTCACTTGGACTTCCATCATGAATATTGAAGAAAACGATGAGGCACTGGTAGTGGAACTATATGCACAGCAATTTAACTGGAAAGCCCGTTATGCTGGTCAAGACGGTGTTTTGGGAGATGCCAACGTACGCTTTCTACAAGACTATGATGGACGCAATTTAGTGGGTATCGATTCGTCAGACCCCAACGGATTGGACGACGTGGTTGTGCAAGAATTACACTTGCCAAAAGGCCGTCAGATTATTTTTAAAATGCGTTCGCAAGACGTATTGCACTCGGCCTATATGCCACACTTTAGAGCACAGATGAATTGTGTACCTGGAATGATTACGGAGTTTTCATTTACACCATCTATGACCACTGAAGAAATGCGTCAAACCCCCGATATGGCAGCCAAAGTGGCCAAGATCAACAAAATTAGATTTGATAACAGCAAGGCTTTAATGGCCAAGGGCGAAGAAGCCCTAGATGCATATCAGTTTGATTATTTGTTACTTTGTAATAAAATTTGTGGTGCATCGCACTACAATATGCAAATGAAAATTGTGGTAGAAGAAGAAAAGGATTTTAACAATTGGCTGGCAGCGCAAACTACCTTTGCACAAACCATTCAACAGTAAAAAGATAGCTATGGGAGCAGATCACGCACATCATAAAGAAACATTTATCACCAAGTACATCTTTAGTCAAGACCATAAGATGATTGCTAAGCAGTACCTTATTACGGGACTGATTATGGGAATCATAGGTATTGCGATGTCTTTGTTATTTCGCCTTCAGTTGGCGTGGCCAGAAAAGTCTTTCTGGGTTTTTGAAACATTTTTAGGCAAATGGGCACCAGAAGGCGTTATGGATCCCAATGTATACTTGGCATTGGTTACNNATGTTTGCCTTTTTGGTGTTTATTTACGGTCTTACTTTTTTTAGTTTTTACAAGTACGGAAAGTTCTTGTTGCCTGCTGCATCATCTGAACACGGAGCTGAATACGACAACTTGATGTTGGTGTCTTTTGTAATCATTTTCTTTGTGATGGCCATTACACAAGTTTTACTCCACTACTTTGCGTTTAAGTACCGAGGTAAGGCTGGCCAAAAAGCCCTGTATTTTGCCGACAATAATAAGCTTGAGTTAATTTGGACTTCTATTCCGGTAGTAGTTTTAACAGGTCTTATCCTTTGGGGCTTGTACACTTGGAATGATATCATGAATCCTAAAGAGGGCGAAGATCCTATTGTCATTGAGTTATATGCGCAGCAGTTCAACTGGACTGCCCGATATGCGGGAGCGGACAACGTTTTAGGAGACGCCAATGTTCGTTTGATCGATATTGATAACGCCAATATTTTAGGTGTCGATACCCAAGACCCTAATGCAACTGACGATATTGTTGTCAAAGAACTTCATCTTCCAGTAGGTCAAAAAGTATTGTTTAAAATGCGTTCTCAAGATGTATTGCACTCAGCGTACATGCCCCATTTCCGCGCACAGATGAACTGTGTTCCAGGTATGATTACCGAGTTTGCATTCACACCTACAGAGACTACTGCTGAAATGCGTCAACGTCCCGAGACTATTGAAAAAGTTAAAAGAACCAATGCGCTTCGCGCTCAGCGTGCAGCACAGGGTATTCCCAACAATGATCCATGGGAGTTTGATTACATTTTGCTTTGCAACAAAATCTGTGGTAAGTCACACTACAACATGCAAATGAAAATTGTCGTTGATACACCTGAGGACTACCAGAAGTGGCTTGCTCAACAAACAACCTTTGGTGTTTCTATGCAAAAGGATACCACGGCCACCACTGAAGTGGAAGCTCAACCAACTATTGAATAATTAAAACGGTTTACAGTTTAAATTTATACCTATGTCTGCACACGCTCACGATCACGTAGAAGACCACGACCACGGACACCACCACCATAAGGAAACTTTTATCACTAAGTACATCTTTAGCATGGATCACAAGATGATTGCTAAGCAGTACTTGATCACAGGTTTGATTATGGGCTTTATCGGTATCGCTATGTCGATTCTGTTTAGAATGCAGTTGGCTTGGCCTGGACAGTCTTTCCCCATCTTTGAGGCCTTGTTGGGTAAATGGGCTCCTGACGGGGTTATGGATGCAGATATTTATCTTTCCTTGGTGACCATCCACGGAACCATCATGGTGTTCTTTGTGCTTACTGCAGGTTTGTCAGGAACATTCAGTAACTTGTTAATCCCCTTGCAGATAGGTGCTCGCGACATGGCTTCCGGATTTTTGAACATGGTTTCTTACTGGTTGTTCTTTTTGTCTTCCGCAATCATGATATCTTCTTTATTCGTTGAATCAGGTCCTGCCTCTGCTGGATGGACCGTTTACCCACCACTTTCTGCACTTCCCATGGCGCAATCTGGATCTGGATTGGGTATGACGCTCTGGTTGGTTTCTATGGCTATTTTTATTGCTTCTTCCTTACTAGGTTCGCTGAACTATATTGTGACTGTGATTAACCTTCGCACAAAGGGGATGTCGATGACTCGCCTTCCATTAACTATTTGGGCGTTTTTTGTCACTGCGATTATCGGTGTAGTTTCTTTCCCTGTCCTTTTATCTGCGGCGTTATTATTAATCATGGACCGCAGCTTTGGCACTTCCTTTTTCCTTTCAGATATATTTATTCAAGGAGAGGTTTTGCATTATCAAGGAGGAAGTCCGGTGCTCTATGAACACTTGTTTTGGTTCTTGGGTCACCCTGAAGTGTATATCGTTTTACTTCCTGCACTGGGGATTACTTCTGAGGTGATGTCGACTAATGCACGTAAGCCGATCTTTGGGTATCGTGCCATGGTTACTTCCATCATTGCTATTGCGTTTTTATCGACCATAGTATGGGGTCACCACATGTTTGTGTCTGGAATGAATCCATTTTTGGGATCTGTATTTACGTTTACCACTTTATTGATTGCCATCCCCTCAGCCGTAAAAGCATTTAACTACATCACTACACTTTGGAAAGGTAATTTGCAAATGAACCCGGCTATGTTGTTCTC
>DFSJ01000143.1:12359-14878 GCA_002378585.1 Flavobacteriaceae bacterium UBA3440
ACCTACTTTGTAGTAGCTCACTTTCACTTGGTGATGGGTATATCGGCGCTTTATGGTCTGTTTGCCGGAGTTTACCACTGGTTCCCTAAGATGTTTGGCCGCATGATGAACAAAAACTTGGGGTATGTGCATTTCTGGGTGACCGCTGTTGCTTCCTATGGGGTATTCTTCCCGATGCACTTTGTCGGTATGGCGGGTGTGCCCAGAAGATATTACGAAAACACAGCTTTTCCTATGTTTGATGAATTGACCAATCTTCAAGTGTTGATCACGGTATTTGCCATAATAGCTGCCTTGGTACAATTGGTATTTGTGTACAATTTTATTTCCAGTATTTATTTTGGTAAGAAAGCCACTCAAAATCCTTGGAGTTCAAATACTTTGGAGTGGACTACTCCAGTAGAACACATTCATGGAAACTGGCCTGGTGAGATTCCTGAAGTACACCGTTGGGCTTACGATTACTCTAAAACTAGTAAATCTGGTGAGTATATCATTCCAGGTCAAGACTTTATCCCACAAACGGAGCCCATGGGCCCCGATGAAGAAGTACTTCACCATTAATTTAAAGCCCCGTTTACGGGGCTTTTTTTATACCCATAGATGAATTAACTTTATATTGTACCAAATTTTACCACTATGGCTGTAGTCTACCGCCCCTTACTTTTTTTGTTGATGTTTACTGCCTGGTCTTTTGGCCAAAAAAAGCCAACCATAGCCGGCAGTAGAAACGTTACCCAAACGTCTATTCCTCTGGAGTCATTTGACCGAATTATTCTGTCGGATGAGGCCAATATTCACCTAAAAATTGCTCCTGAGTCCAAGGTGGTGTTTACTGCCGACGACAATCTGCCTCCAGTTTTCCATTTTGAAGTGGTTGATCGTGTGCTATCTATCACTACGTATTACGAGGTAAAAGCACGTAAACAGTTAGATATTGATGTATACACACCCGATGTTAAATCTATCGAAATACAAGCGGGTATGGTTGACGCCTTTGTAACCCCAGAAGTATCGGATTTATCTTTAGTGCTTCAAGGATCGGCTAGTTTTGTTGTCCATGGGGTGGGGGGAGCCTTAAGGGCTACCCTAAGTGATCGAAGTCGCTTGGAGTCAAATACGAAGTGGTCTTCTTTGAGTTTGTCTGCCTCTAGTAGGTCAACCGCTATAATTCACGGAGATATTGCTAATATTTCTTTGGAACAAAATGACCGCACTCAAGTCAGGCTCTCAGGGGATACAGCTACTTTAAAAGGCCATTTAAAGGGAGAGTCTGAGTTTGATGGTTTAGAGCTTAATGCTGGAGTCATCGAGTGGATTCAACAGGATAATACTTCATCAATACTTACTGCGACTCAAAAAGTTCAGCTATCTCTTTCTGGAGATGCCGTAACCAAGCTCTACGGTGTGCCTGAGGTTTCTTTACCCGTGTTTTCTGATCGAGCTCAATTAATCAAAAAAGAGTTTTAATCACCTTATTAAGCCCTGATGAATGAATACTTGAACCCTAGTGGGGATCACCTGTCCAAAGAGGAAGTAGATATTGAAAAGGCCCTTAGGCCTTTGCGTTTTGATGACTTTACCGGACAGGAAAAGGTATTGGAAAACCTGCAGGTGTTTGTTCAAGCCGCCAATCTACGAGAAGAAGCATTAGACCACACCTTGTTGCACGGACCTCCGGGTTTGGGTAAAACCACGCTTGCCCATATTTTGGCCCATGAACTGGGTGTTGGCATTAAAATCACTTCTGGTCCAGTTTTAGATAAACCCGGGGATCTAGCCGGTTTGTTGACTAATCTTGAACCCAGAGATGTCTTGTTTATTGATGAAATCCACCGGTTATCCCCAGTCATTGAAGAGTATCTATACTCCGCCATGGAGGACTTCAAGATCGATATTATGATCGAAAGTGGCCCGAATGCACGATCGGTTCAAATCAACTTAAATCCATTTACCTTAATCGGTGCGACTACTCGTTCAGGACTACTCACTGCTCCCATGCGGGCTCGTTTTGGCATACAATCTAGATTGGAGTATTATTCCACCGAACTATTATCCACCATTGCCGTCCGCAGTGCCGCTATACTAAAAACAGCTATTGATTTATCTGCAGCGATTGAAATAGCTGGTCGCAGTAGGGGCACACCAAGGATTTGCAACGCCCTATTGCGCAGGGTACGCGATTTTGCTCAAATCAAAGGGAACGGTCGTATAGATCAATCAATTGCTCAATACGGACTAAAGGCACTCAATGTCGATCAGTTTGGCTTGGATGAAATGGATAACAAGATTTTAACCACATTGATCGATAAATTTAAAGGCGGTCCGGTAGGCATCAATACATTGGCTACGGCTGTATCTGAAAATGCAGAGACCATCGAAGAGGTTTATGAGCCTTTTTTAATTCAACAAGGGTTTTTGATGCGCACCCCGAGGGGACGAGAAGCGACGGCTCTGGCCTATCAGCATTTAGGTAGAATGGATCCTGGCAAGCAAACCGGATTGTTTTGACTCCAGCG
>DFSJ01000142.1 GCA_002378585.1 Flavobacteriaceae bacterium UBA3440
TTAGCTGAAGAGCAGCTGTTGCGTGAATGGAGCGCTGCTCCCCAGACCGATGAGCCACAAGAACTCGCCTGGGCACAATTGATGCGCGGAATTAGTCAAGCAAAAGAATCTGAGCCCCAACAGCTTTGGGCTCCCCCAGTACGCACCATACCTCGTTTTCAAAGATTTAAGTACACTGCGATAGCCGCTTCTGTGGCTTTGGTTTTGGGAACCACTGTGTTTACTGGTCACCGTCAATACCAAAAAAGACAAGCCCAAATCGCCTACGAGCAAACATTGGCCGCATTTGAGCTCGTTTCTGTACAAATGCAAAAAGCCAACAAATCAATAGCCTACCTGGAAACCTATGAACAAACAAAAAACAAACTTTTTAAATAGATAACTATGAAGATGAAATCTGTATTATTCACCTGTGCCTTAGCTTTTAGTTTATGGGCCACCCAAGCACAGTCGATTTTCGATGCCTTGGAAAATAATGATGCGGTAAGCAGCGTTGTCGTCAATAAGAGCATGTTTATGATGCTCAGTAAATTTGAGGCCGCTCTGGATACAGAACCTGAGGCTAAGCAGTTTATAGAGATGGCCAAGAACATTCAAAGCCTGAAAGTATTCACTACTTCAGATAAACAAGTAACCGCCCAAATGGAACAGATGGTGACCAAATACGTGGCACAAAATAAGTTGATAGAGTTGATGAGAGCGCGGGATAAGGAAGGACATGTTCGTTTTTATATCAGACCGGGCGCTACCGAGGACAAGGTGAGAGAACTACTCATGTTTGTCGATCAACTATCTGGTCAGGGCCAAATCAATGGCAGAAAAGTGGAAAATGTGTTACTGACTATTGTTGGGGATATTGACCTGAACAAAATCAGTGGATTGATCGCCAAAATGAATTTGCCTCAAGAATTAAATAGAGTATCTAAAAAATAATCCATGAGAAGAATATATATATGGGTCATGGCACTAGCCCTGGTTTCCTGCCAAGATAGTCCGATTCAAGAATTTTTTGCCCAAAAGCAAGAAGATCCCAATTTCAATAGCATGGTCTTGCCAGCCAGCCTATTGGGTATTTCCCAAGACAGTTTGAGCGATCAGCAAAGAGAAGCGGTAAATAGCCTAAAGAAAGTTCACCTGATTTGGCAGGAAAAAGACAGTGTGAACACGGATATTTCAGCATCCGTTCTTCAAGCAAAAGCAGCTCTTGAAGACCCTAATTATGAGACCATGATGAAGGTGCAAATGCCCTGGGGACAAGGTCAAGTTTTATTTAAGGGTACTGAAGATGCTGTTGATGAGTTCATTCTTATGGGTGCTCGCGATAGCCTATTGATCATGGCGCGAATCATGGGAGACAACATGCATCCCAAATACCTGATGCCGTTTTTATCCTCGATGAACAAAGCGCAACCAGATATGGAAGCACTGAAGCCATTGATGATGATGCTTAAAGAAAAAGAGGTTTTGCCCGTTAATCAACAAGCTAGAGACTCTTTAGTAGAGTAGTCTTAGATCCCGGTATAGTTTTGAGGAGTAATCATCCGTAAACTTTGTTTCACTGATTCGCCCACTTCAAGCCCATCAATAAATTGGCGCATGGATTGGGCGTTTATCTTTTCATGGGTTCTGGTAAGTCCTTTTAATGCCTCATAAGGATTTGGGTACCCTTCTCGTCGAAGGATTGTTTGAATGGCCTCAGCTACTACGGCCCAATTATCCTCCAGGTCTTGGTTGATTTTTTGCTGGTTGAGCACTAATTTACCCAATCCTTTAGCGGTAGATTGGATGCCGATTAATCCATGTGCCCAAGGTGTACCAATATTGCGCAAGACGGTACTATCAGTTAAATCTCTTTGTAGTCTTGAAATGGGCAATTTCTCTGACATAAAGGAAAGCAACGCATTGGCCACCCCAAAGTTACCCTCAGCATTTTCAAAATCAATAGGATTTACCTTGTGAGGCATAGCGGATGAGCCAATTTCTCCAGCTTTGATTTGCTGTTTGAAATAATCCATAGAAATGTAAGACCAGATGTCTCGATCTAAATCAATCAAGATGGTGTGAATTCTTTTCATGCCATCCATCAAGGCAGCTAGGTGGTCATAATGCTCTATCTGCGTGGTGGGAAATGAATGATGCAAACCCAAGATGCGTTCCACAAAATCATGGCCAAATGCTTTCCAATCAAACTCTGGGTAGGCGACGTGATGTGCGTTGTAGTTTCCGGTAGCTCCACCAAATTTTGCGGCATGAGGAACATGAGCTATACTGCTCATCTGTTGATTGAGTCGTTCGACAAACACCTGAATTTCTTTTCCTAATCGAGTTGGAGAGGCTGGTTGTCCATGAGTGCGCGCCAACATGGGCACTTCTTTCCATTGCTCTGCTCGTTGTGAAAGCTGTTGGATGAGCGATTGAATTGAGGGGGCATATACCTGATCCCAAGCCTCTTTAATGGACAAGGGTATCGCAGTATTATTGATGTCTTGGGATGTTAATCCAAAATGGATAAATTCTTTGTAAGCTTCCCAACCCTGCTGATCAAAAAATTGTTTGATCAAATATTCTACCGCCTTGACGTCATGGTTAGTCACCTGCTCGATGCTTTTTACTTCCAAGGCTTGCTCGGTCGTAAAATCTGTGTAGAGGGAACGCAATTGGGGAAATCCTGAGGGCGGAAACGTAGCCAGTTGAGGTAAGCCGAACTCGCAAAGTGCGATGAAGTACTCAACTTCGACACGCACTCGGTACTTAATCAAAGCGTATTCTGAAAAATAGGGCGATAACGCCTTTGTTTTATCGGCATATCGGCCATCTACAGGAGAAATGGCATTGAGGGCTCTGGTAGACATCGTCGGCGAATTAAAGGGCAAATATAGTCATTTGAAACGAGTCAAATGATCCGTTTGCGCCTAGTTTTCTTGCAAAAGCACCGTATCAAATGGAGTGTCGATAACTAAAACACCCTGCTTAACTTCTGCTGAACTACCGGAGTAGGCATCCATCAATCGAGTTCCATCAGTCCATACCGATTGTACCTTGATTTTTTTCAAACCCAACGGTTGTTCTAGCCCTATGACCACTCGATCATCTCCATAGGTTCTAGAAAAAGCATAGGGAGCTTCTTGGATTAATTGATGTATTCCTTTACCGACACTGAGGTGGGCACGTCTAAATTTACCTATTTTTTGCCAGTGGGTCAGATTTTCAGCCACTAGTGGATCACTTAAACTCGCCCAATCCATGGGAGTTCTTAGGTTAGCGTCACCCACGGCTCCCTCGAAGGTAAGCGGTCTGTTGACTTCATCACCATAGTAAATTTGGGCTCCTCCTGGAGATAGAAGCAATACGTTGGCCGCTTTTTTGCCTTGCGTACGGTCTTTGTCAAAAGCATCTCCATCATCGTGAGAATCGATGTAGTTTAACAGCCCCTTTCCTTGGTGGGTCGTTTGTAGGTAGTTATTTTGTTCAGAAAATAGGGCTTCATAACCTTTTTTGGCTTCGTGTTTAAAGCCAAAATGAATCATGGCGTTAAAACCAAATTGGTAATAATCCACTGTTTTATCCCCAAATGAATAGGCTGTTCCTCCTGCTGGATGATAACCGTATACTTCTCCTACCAGGTAAAAAGGTGTTTTACCAAATGTTTGTTCCGGATGGTCTGCTCTCCACTGTCCCAATGCCCAGGAAGATTGTTCATATAACATGGTCCAAGCATCTTCAGAGGCGTGTTTGGCGGTATCTACCCTAAATCCATCGACGCCTAACTCACGTACATAATCCGTGAGCCACTTGACGATGTAGGCTTTTGGACTTCTCGGATAACCGGTACGCTGAAAAAATGCTTCGAGTTCCTCTACTTCTTGAGCCAATCTGCCTTCAGCAGTCCATTTTTCAACCAATGAGGTCGGTAGCATAACTGGTTCATTGGACTCGGTGATGATGTCCGGTAGATTGGCCACTAGGGTACATGCAGTGGTGCCTTGGTAGTTTTGAAAGTCACACACAGGGCTTAATCGCACCCAATCACTAGGCCAAGCAGCATCTATTTCAGTAACAGGTCCCGTATGGTTGAGCACGGCATCTAGGACTATCCTGATTTGATGTTTGTGCGCCGTGTCAATCAAGGTTTTTAAATCTTCCATGGTCCCAAAATTGGGGTCGATGGCCGTCCAGTCTTTGGTCCAATACCCGTGATAGCCATAAGTAAGACCAGTTCCTTCATCTGTAGCACCGTGTATTTGCTCTACAACTGGGGTGAACCACAAGGCGTTAACCCCCAATTCATCGAAATACCCGGATTCTATTTTTTGGGTAATCCCCTGCAGATCACCACCTTCAAAGCCGCGAAGCACTGCGGTCTCCTTTTCTCTTGAAAAATTGACATCATTGCTGTTGTTTCCATTGTGAAAACGATCGGTCATCATAAAGTAAACAGTGGCCGCTTCCCAATCAAAAGGATAAGTAGTGTTGACTTCTTTTTGAACAGGTTGGCAACTCACCACCATTGTGGCAGTGATCAAAAGCAAAAAAAGGTGTTTCATGGGATTATTGTTTTCTGTTGAGTACTCGGTAAGATTCGTAGCATTCACTGATGGCATCTAGAATCTGAAGGTCATTGGCGGTAGCAATAAATGATTTTGAATAATTGCAGTTGGTCAAAATGTCTTCTATGTCTACTTTTTCCAATCCAAGCAGTTCTTGAAGAGTGAGTCGGTCAAATTTTGACGCCAATAAATCATTAATCGCATCGTCTTGTTTCATTTGTTGAAGCTGACGCATTTTGCGTGGTTGTTTGCCAAATATGTTTCGAAGTAAATCTGCGGGATTTAAAATGGCGCCCAAAACTTTGGAAGCAGCATTTGGTTTTCTTGACCCTGCTTCATAACCTACGGAAAGCCCAGAAATGCTGTATTGAAATGCATCTTCCACAGGAAGTCTACGCACATCTATTTCTAGATAACCGGTGAGTTGGTAGGGTTTGAGTACAACTTCCTCCAAGGCATAGGCGAGTTCAGTCAGTTCGATCGTATTATCAAAGCGAAACATGTCTGAAGTTACCCTAACTTTTAGAGGCTTAAAGCCTAAATAGGAGAGGTATAATGTATCGTTGGCTTGGGCTGTCAGGGTAAAACGTCCTTCTTGGTCTGTAATGGTTCCTTTGATTTGCGTGAGGTTAATCACGTGAACCGCTGACATGGACTCCTTGTTCTGTGCATTGATCACCTGGGCCTTGACGGTCATCGATGTTTCTTGGCTCCAGAGTAAACTTGAGGTAAATACGAATAGACAAAGGGCAATAAAAGGCCTCATGCAGATGATTTAGGCCTTAAAGATAGGCACTGGGCATGAAAAAATACCCAGTGCACTACTTTTTAGGATTATTTAACCAAATCCCTGTCTGCGTTTGCTTTTTTTAGCTGGATCAAACTCGAATTTCTTTTTCTTGTCAAATCCGCCTTTTCCTTGGTAGCCACCTTTGTCAAATGAAGGTTTTGATTTTTTAAATCCGGGACGATCAAAATCTCTTTTGCCTTTCGGTTTTCCTTTGAAATTACCCGGTCCTTCTGTGGATACTTCTACATTGATAAAACGACCGTCTACTTTGAATTCGTGGAACGTTTCTAGAATAATGTCTTTGGCCGTTGTGTCGGAATTAAAGAAGGAGAAACTGTCTTTGACATCTACTTTGTAGACGTCATCTTTTCCAAGTCCCACTGTATCCCTGATGAAATCCTTTAGGGTCCCCCAGTTAAATCCATCTCTAGACCCGACATTGATAAAGTATCGAACGCTATCTGCGTTGCTGCTGCTGTATCCTTCAGACCGTTCTGCTCGATCTCCTCTATCCGAGGGTTCGGAGGCATTGAGATCTCTTGTTTTGTTGTAATAGTTGTAGAAGCGACCAAATTCGACAGAAACGATTTTTTTGATCAATTCTTCTTTGGTCAATCCGTCCAAAACTTCGTTGATTTTGGGTAGATATTCATCTACATCATGATTGATTTCGGTGTTTTTAATCTTATTGGCCAAAGCAAACAACTGTATTTCACATATTTCCATTCCAGTAGGAATGTTTTTCAGGGTGAACTTTTGTTGGATGATTTTTTCAATATGGCTGATTTTTCTCAGTTCAGAGCGAGTGACAATCACCATAGATACACCTTCTTTACCAGCCCTACCAGTTCTTCCAGATCGGTGGGTGTAGGTTTCTATTTCATCAGGTAATTGGTAGTTGATTACGTGGGTGATGTCATCGACATCTATTCCTCGAGCAGCAACATCCGTAGCCACCAACATCTGTATTTGTTTCTTTCTGAAAGAGCTCATCACCAAATCTCTTTGATTTTGGCTGAGATCTCCGTGAAGTGCCGCAGCGTTATAACCGTCTTCAATGAGGTTTTCTGCTACTTTTTGACAATCGCGTTTGGTGCGGCAAAACACCACTGAAAATATTTCAGGGTGCGCATCTGCTAAACGCTTTAGTGCTTGATAACGATCTCTACTTCCCGCTACATAGTATTCGTGAACGATGGTGCTGGCTCCAGAATTTTTTGACCCTACCGTGATTTCAACCGGTTGGTTCATGAATTTTTTGGCAATCACAGATACCTCTTTAGGCATGGTGGCAGAAAACAACCAAGTTCTTTTTTCTTTAGGGGTATTGGATAAGATGTCTTGAATATCTTCGTAGAAGCCCATATTGAGCATTTCATCCGCCTCATCCAAGATACAGTAGTCGATTTGGGTGATGTTGATCAAACCGCGATTGATCATGTCCTTCATCCTGCCTGGGGTAGCTACCACAATTTGCGCTCCTCTTTTGATTTGGCTGGCCTGTTCGGTGATGCTTGCACCACCGTAAATAGCTACGGTATGAAGGCCAGGAATGTATTTGGCATACAACTTGATTTCGTTGGTGATTTGCAAACACAGTTCACGGGTAGGTGATAGGATAAGTCCTTGGGTGTGTTTTCTTGAAGGATCGATTTTTTGAATCAGTGGAAAACCAAAAGCAGCTGTTTTTCCTGTTCCTGTTTGGGCCAATGCGACCAAGTCAGTTTCCTCTCCTAAAAGGATGGGAATAGCTTTTTGCTGTACTTCTGAGGGTTTTGTAAATCCTAAATCTTGGATGGCTTGAATCAAGGGAGCATCCAATCCCAATGTGTCAAATGTTGACATGGTTTTGTAGTTTATCGCAAATATGTCTGTTGCATAGAGCGATAAACCATTGAAGGACACTCAGCGCAACACATGCTATACCAGCGGCGTTAATAATGGCGCAAAGGTAGTCATTAAATAACGAACAATCCTAACTCATTATTTTTATTGTAAGTTATTGATTATCAATAAATTGAATAAATTTAAACAAAGCCTTGCTTCGGTGGCTCCATTTGTTTTTGGTTTCTTTATCCATTTCCGCAAAGGATTTATCTGCCCCTGTAGGCATAAATATAGGGTCGTATCCAAATCCATGGGAACCTCTGGGTTGTTCTAAAATAACACCAACTGCCATACCCTCAAAGAAGTAGTGTTTTTGATCTAGGTTGAACGACAGTACTGTTTTAAAGGACGCAGATCGATGGGTGGTTGTGGCTAGTGAACGAAGTAAGAGCTGGATATTGTCTTGATCATTGGCCTGGGGTCCGGCATATCTGGCAGAATAAACACCAGGTTTACCGTCTAATGCGTCGACAAATAAACCTGAGTCATCTGATAGCGTAGGAAGTCCCGTTTTTTCAAAGATCAATTGAGATTTGATTAACGCATTTTCATGAAGTGTGGCACCTGTTTCCTCAATTTGTTGCTCAAATCCAATGTCTTTTAAGGTAAGTATTTTAAAGTCCCCTTTAAGTAAGTGGTTTAATTCTGCCACTTTGTTCAGGTTGTTTGTGGCCAATACAAGTTGAAAAGGGATCTTCATGTCAGGGTATTTGCCTGTAAATTTATCACAATTTCTCCCGGATTAATCGCATTAAATTTCCCTACTTTTGTGCCTTAAATACCTTATGCCGTGGGCAAAAATTACGTTTTCGATTTTGACAGCACCTTAAC
>DFSJ01000013.1:0-6799 GCA_002378585.1 Flavobacteriaceae bacterium UBA3440
TGTGTTGTTGTTGCGATTGATGCAAAACAAATCGATCATTCCTGGATGGTTCATTTAGTGGGTGGAAAAGTACCTACTGAGCTTCATCTATTTGATTGGGCTAAAGAAGCGGCAGATCGAGGAGCTGGCGAAATTTTGTTTACCTCCATGGATCACGACGGAAGTAAACATGGCTATGCCATCGATGCTTTAGCTCGACTATCCGAAGATTTGTCTATTCCCCTGATTGCCTCAGGTGGAGCCGGTACAGAACAACACTTTTTGGATGCATTTACCCAAGGCAAAGTGGATGCAGTGCTTGCCGCTAGTGTTTTTCACTATGGAGTTATTCCCATCCCAAAATTGAAAACTTATCTTGCCTCACACGGTATACCCATCAGAAAATAAACAGATATGGAAATAGATTTCAGTAAAAGCCCCGATGGATTGATTCCCGCAATCATTCAAGATGTCCAAACTAGGAATGTCTTGATGTTGGGATACATGAATGCCCAGGCATGGGCAGAGACTCAAGCATCAGGAAAAATCACCTTCTTTAGCCGATCAAAGAATAGACTTTGGACCAAAGGGGAAGAGAGCGGAAATTATTTATCACTGGTTCATTTTTCGGTTGATTGTGATCGCGACACCTTGTTGATTCAAGCTGAGCCCGCGGGTCCTACCTGTCATAACGGTACCGACACCTGTTGGTCAACGGCCAATGATCCCGGTACGCTTTTCTTGGATCAACTCAGCCAAGTAATCGACCACAGGCTTAACAGCCCGGAAAGTACTTCGAGTTATGTGCGCAGTTTACATCAATCGGGTATCCACAAAGTGGCCCAAAAAGTAGGTGAGGAGGCTGTAGAATTGGTCATAGAATCGATGAGGGATGAACCTGAATTATTCCTGGGTGAAGCAGCCGACTTGCTCTTTCACTACCTAGTATTACTTCAGTCAAAAGGTCATTCATTAGAAAAAGTGATCGAAGTACTGCGTCAAAGACATCAGTCCCGCTCGTGAATGATCCTTGGAAATACCAGTACCTGATCAGGTTGTCCTACCTGGGTTTTCGATATTCTGGATGGCAGATCCAACCTGGGCAAAAAACAGTGGAAGGGATGCTGGTTAAAACTCTCAAGTATGTGTTGGGTGACCAACCCTTCAAAACATTGGCCTCAGGTAGAACAGATGCTAAAGTCTCCTCCCTGTCAGGAGCCTGCTCTTTGTGGTTAACCCAACCCTTGTCGGGGGAGATTTCCTACTGGATTGAATGGATTAACCGCAATACTCCGCAAGATCTTAAAGTGGAGTCTATGACAGAAGTTCCTATTGACTTTAACCCAATTAAAAACGTTGTACACAAAACCTACGGCTATTTATTCTGTTGCGGTGACAAGCCACATCCATTTACAGCGCCCTTCATGGCTCATTTTTCTGGTGATTTAGACCTGAATTTGATGAAAAAAGGTGCAGAGCTCTATTTAGGAACTCATGATTTTACTCATTTTACCGTACGTACAGCACAAAAGCCAAATCAATCGACACAGAGAACGATTGAATCTTGTAGCCTAATGAACAATGACCGGTGGACGGCCAACTTTTTCCCTTCATCTTCTTACATATTCTGGGTGACAGGACATGGATTTATGCGCTATCAAATCAGGTTGATGATGGGGGCTTTAGTTCAATTAGGTAGGGGAGAGATATCCATGAGTGATTTGTCAAATGCACTCCAAGGTGTACCTTTGCCCATCCCTCAATACGCTGCTCCAGGATCTGGTCTGGGCGTGTATGAGATCAATTACTAAACCATAAAGCATAATGATTTCATCCCAAGTTTTTGATTTTCTCTCAGCGCTTAAACAAAACAATGACCGCACATGGTTTGCTGCGCATAAAGACAGTTATGAAGAGGCTAAATCTAGTGTTCAAAAACTCTTATCTGCCGTTTTTGAACCTCTTTCCGCTCTTGATGCACTAGAAAAAATCCACATGTTTCGGATTTATAAAGATGTTCGATTTGCGAAAGACAAATCACCTTATAAAACTCATTTATCCGGATATTTTGCCCGTGCTGGCCAATTAAATAAAGGAGATTACTACATACACTTAGAACCGGATAATTCATTCATAGCTGTGGGCTATTGGGACATAAATAAAGAGGAACTGGCGCGCATGCGTGCAGAGATAGATCTAGATCCCCAAGGGCTTAAAGAGATTATCGAACAAGAATCATTCAAAAAAATATGGGGTTCATTTACCGGACCTACCTTGAAATCTGCTCCCAAAGGATGGGATAAAAATCATCCTGAGATTGAATTATTGCGCAGACAGAATTACGTATTTACTTGTTCCTTAGATAAAAACACATGGAACACTCCTCTAATAGCAGAACAGCTGGTAGAAAAGTTTGAAGTCGCTCGTCCATTTTTGGTTTATCTCAGCGAGGTGCTCAGCACAGATTTAAACGGGGAATCCGTTGAATAAACTTGTGTCCGCTCAAAAAAACGCCTAATTTTGTCCGCTTGTTCAATAGACAGTATCCGCGTAAATAGCACACTTTTGGAAACCAAAACAAAGCCCTCAGAAAAGAAACTCTACGACTACCAAGTACGTGACTTGGATGCCATATTTAATTACTTAAATGAGGCTCCTGAGGACACCAATCTTTTATATCAATTACCTACTGGTGGTGGAAAGACCGTGGTATTTTCTGAAATAGCTAGAAGATATATCGGATTGAGGGGCAAAAAAGTAGTGGTGTTGACCCACAGGATCGAACTCAGTGTGCAAACATCAAAAATGTTGACTGGTTTTGGGGTGAGCAATAGGGTGATCAACAGTGAGACGAAAACCCTAGAGGATCAAAATCAATACGATTGTTTTGTGGCGATGGTTGAGACATTGAATAACCGTCTCCAAGAGGATCAAATTGCGCTAGAGAATATTGGTTTAGTGATTATCGATGAAGCGCACTACAATTCATTTAGGAAGCTCTTTAAGTTCTTTAAACACGCGGTAGTTCTTGGGGTTACGGCCACTCCATTAAGTTCCAACATCAAGTTGCCGATGAAGGACCACTATAAAAAATTGATCATTGGGGCTTCGATCGCTGAATTGATCGATCGCGGCTATTTGGCTCGGGCAGAGTTATATGCGCGAAACGTCAGCCTAAAATCACTTAAGTTGGGTATTAATGGGGATTATACGGTTAAATCATCTGATGCTTTTTACGGAAACACGGGCATGTTAAACCAGCTGAAGGATACCTATGAAGAAATCGCCGCTGGGACAAAGACACTGATATTCAACAATGGAATCAGCACCTCTAAATACGTTTATGAAACCTTTAAAAAGGCAGGCTATCCCGTTCGTCATTTAGACAATAAAAACACAGCATCAGAACGCAGGGAGATATTGAGTTGGTTTGCTGAGACACCGGATGCTATTTTGACATCGGTGAGTATCTTAACTACTGGATTTGACGAGCCTTCTGTCGAGACTATTATCTTAAATAGAGCAACCCGATCTTTGACCTTGTATTTTCAAATGATTGGCCGGGGATCTCGCGTTGTAAGGAATAAAAATACGTTTAAAGTGATTGATATGGGGAACAATATAGCCCGATTTGGCCCATGGGATTCGCCGATGAATTGGCAAGATATTTTCCATTTCCCCGATTATTACCTGGAGAACATCAAGAATGATGAAGACATAGAGCGTGATTTCTCGTATGACATGCCCCCGCAGCTTAAGGCCAGATTTGCCAAATCAAAGACATTGACCTTTGATATCAAAGCGGCCTACAAAGAAGTGTTTAGTCGAGGACTAAAATCAAAAACAGTTCTAGAAAATAGCATAGAGCAACACGCCACATTGTGTTATGAGAACGCCAAAGATATTTATGAGGCGAGAATGCTGATCAAATTGTTGCAAGAAGATATTTCCTACCGGGTCAAGACCTATTCTTATTGCATCATGAACAACACCAAAAACTACAAAGAGTGGTTGGAAGAGGATTACCAAAGAAAACTCAGGTTGAAATTAGCTCAATTATTCTCTAAACAATAATTAAGCGATCCAGTTGTTTGGATCAAAATTGGGTTTTCTCTTTTCTAAAAAAGCATCTCGACCTTCTTTAGCCTCATCGGTCATATAGGCTAGCCTAGTGGCTTCACCGGCAAATACCTGTTGGCCCACCATGCCATCATCCGTCAAATTCATCGCAAACTTGAGCATTTTGATTGAAGTTGGTGATTTGCCCAAAATTTCTTGCGCCCAATTCCAGCCCTCTGTTTCGAGTGCATCATGGGGAACTACGGCATTAACCATACCCATTTCAAAAGCTTCTTGAGCCGAGTAATTGCGACCTAGAAAGAAAATTTCTCTCGCTTTTTTTTGACCGACCATCTTGGCCAAGTACGCAGAACCATAACCGCCATCAAAACTAGTGACATCTGCGTCGGTTTGCTTAAATATAGCGTGCTCACGGCTAGCTAAGGTTAAATCACACACTACATGCAGGCTATGGCCTCCGCCAACAGCCCATCCCGACACCAACGCAATCACGACCTTGGGCATAAATCGAATCAAGCGCTGAACTTCCAAAATATTTAGGCGATGTCTGCCGTCTTGCCCCACATATCCTTGGTGCCCTCGAGCTTTTTGATCTCCGCCACTGCAAAAGGCATATACACCGTCTTTGGGGGAGGGACCTTCTCCACAGAGCAAGACTACTCCAATGGAGGGATCTTCTTGAGCATCGTAAAATGCCTCGTATAACTCAGAGGTGGTTTGGGGTCTGAAGGCGTTGCGCACTTCAGGTCTGTTCAAAGCAATTCGGGCGACACCTCCGCTTTTTTTGTAGGTGATGTCTTGGAATGCTTTCACTGTGGTCCATTCTGGCTGTGTCATGACGAAATCTTTGCTCACAAAAATACAAAGTTATGGAGTAGGTGTTGGACCGATTGCTGATAAAAGCGATTTTAAAAATCCGTTAGCATCATACACAGGTGCCTCTGCTAGACCGGTGCGCACTACGACAAGGTCTCGAGATGGAATGATGTATACGTATTGACCATCATGCCCATTGGCCGAGTACATATCCCTGGGTACGTCTGGTAAGGTACCCGAGCTGTTCAACCAAAAATGAGCACCATAAGCACCTTCTGACCCCAGGGTAGGGGTGGTGACGTAGTCAACCCATTCTGGCGCAAAAATTTGGCGTCCATTCCAGTAGCCCTTTTGTAGGTAAAGTTGCCCAAATCGGCCCCAATCTCTCGTGGATGCCCATCCATAGGAGGAAGCGACAAAGGTTCCGGACACATCGGGTTCAATCAACATGGTATACATACCCAAGGCATCGATAAGTTCCCGGTAACCAAATTGAGTGTATTGGTGCACGTCATCAAAGTATCTTTTCATATACTTGGCCAGCGCGTTGGTCGTACCCGAGGAGTAATTCCATAGGGTACCGGGTTTGGCCACAGGTTTTTTATCCAAGGCAGCTTGACCCATGTCGTCTGATTGAAACAGCATCCTAGTTACGTCGGATAATTTTCCGTAGTCTTCCTCCCAAGCCAGTCCAGATGACATTCTGAGCAGATCATCTATTTTAATGCTCGCTCGCTCATCAGACTGCCACTGTTCGATGGCCAAGGTATCGAAAACAGAAAGTTTTCCTTGATGGCTCAAAATACCGTACCAGGTGGCCAAAATACTTTTGGTCATGGACCAACCCAGAATAGGGGTGTCTGGACCTATGGGATCGGCGTACTGCTCTCCGATTAGTTGGCCTTTATAAATCACCAATACAGAACGTGTTTTTTGACGGTCATTTTGGGCAAATGCACCTTTGATGGCTAAAGATACCGCCGTATAATCTACCTCCGGGATTACGGTGTCTTTGGGAGCTAAGTGGCCGTGCGGGTAGGGAAGTGGTATGGGTTTTTTATCCCGCATCGCTGCCGTTAAATCGGGTAGTTCATCTGGATTTTCTACTAAAATTGACCCAATCCCATCTAAAAAAACAGCCGTTCTTTTTTGTAATCCATAAACCTGTGCGTGGACCAGTTTACGGGGTTCATCCACTTCGGCATCGGCCCACTCAATCAAGGGGGCCTGATGATCATTTTCGACCAAATAATTTAGTGTTTGTCCTGCATAAAAGACAGAGGTCGCTGTGTATTTGGCGTAATAGCCACTGATCATTTCCAGTTTTGGGTATTGAGTGTAAAAAAGAGCTAGAACAGCTATGAACAGCACGGCCAAAGTCGCATATACTTTTTTCATTTGCCTAAATTTTCGTGAATATAGTGATTTCAAAGTTGTATTTTTAAGTCCTATTTGCCGCTATGAAAAAGCTATTTTATGGAGTGATCCTTGCTTGCTTAAGTCTTTTTACAGCTTGGGGACAAAACAGACCACGGATTGTAGAACGACCTATTTCTTTTGGGCCACAACGAGTATTAATGACGGAACAATACATGAAAGAGCGCTATCTAATCGAGGCCCCTTCAGGAAAAATAGCTCCCAAAATGGTGGTTTTGCATTGGACTGCTATACCGAGTTTAGAAGCCTCGTTTAAGGCCTTTGATCCCGAGCAGTTACCTGCCTATCGCCCTGAACTAGGCAGGAATGGACTCAATGTTTCCGCTCATTTTTTGGTAGATCGAGACGGTACAATTTATCGACTGATGCCTGAGGATGTCATGGCAAGGCATGTCATTGGACTAAACCACCTGGCTATCGGCATAGAAAATGTAGGAGGTACTGAAGAAACGCCTTTAACGCCTCTTCAAATCAAGGCCAATGCCGA
>DFSJ01000013.1:7103-16176 GCA_002378585.1 Flavobacteriaceae bacterium UBA3440
ATCAATATACGGATCTTGAAGGGACTGAACTCTGGAAAGAAATAGACCCCGGTTATAAAACGACCAAAACAGATCCAGGTGATCACTTTGTCAAATTGGTTAAACGCAAAACTCGAAAATTAAGATGGCATCCGCTTCCAAAACCCAAACAATAACCCAATCCTTTTTTTTGCTCTTCTTGTGTTGTCAGCCCTTATTGGCTCAAATCCCTAATCCAGAAACCCTGGCGGAAAAACACCAACAATACAGAGTTAAATCGCTGGAAGATAGACGTGTAAAACATCGAGACATTCAACCACTTATTGATCATTATCGCCAAAAACCTCAGTTCAAGGTACAAAGGGTAGGTACCTCTGTAGAAGGTAGGCCGTTGCATTTACTCAGTACGGGCACAGGTCCTACACAAGTATTTTTATGGAGTCAGATGCATGGTGATGAGTCAACGGCGACCATGGCTATTTTTGATGTACTCGCTTTTTTATCGGACCCTGCGAATCAGGCCATTACTAAGCCAATAAGCCAAAAATTAAGCATCCATTTTTTGCCTATGCTTAACCCAGATGGTGCAGAAGTATTTGACCGAAGGAATAAATTGGGCATGGATCTGAATAGGGATGCACTGAGGCTTCAAGCTCCTGAAAGTAAAGTACTCAAACGAATCAGAGATAGTTTACAGGCTGATTTCGGATTCAATTTACACGATCAAAGCCGCTATTACAATGCGGCATTTACACCAAAACCCGCCACTGTATCTTTTCTAGCCACTGCATTTAATGAAGCCAAGGACATCAATGAAACGCGAAAAAAGTCCATGCAACTCATCGTGCGCATGAATGAAGTACTCCAGATTTTAGCTCCTGGGCAAGTGGGGCGATATGACGACACTTTTGAACCCAGAGCTTTTGGAGACAACATTCAAAAGTGGGGGACCTCTTTGGTGTTGATTGAATCTGGAGGTTATCAAAACGACTTGGAAAAGCAAGTGATTAGACGACTAAATTTCGTCACCCTAATCTCCGCTCTAAGCGCCATAGGGGATGAAAGTTACGCCCAAGAGGATCACCAAGACTATTTTGACATACCTATGAATGATCGTAAGTTGTTTGATCTGAAAATAAAAGAGGTAAATCAGACTTGGAAGGATTGGCGTGGAGTTACCGATATTGGCATTCAGCGCATCGAAGTCGACGATACCGCCCACGTGAATTTTTACCACAAAAGCCAAATAGTTGATTTGGGGGATTTATCCACGTACTATGGCTATGAAGAATTTGATGCTCGGGGTTATGATTTGGTGGTGGGGAAAAAATATATTCCACAAGCTACAGATCCTAAGATTCCATCAAAAACTCAAGCCATTGCCTTATTGAAAAAAGGATATTTATACTGGCAGGTGGCTCAAGCGCCCAGTGATGTAGAAGTTGATGTCCCCATATTTCTGGTGAGTCCTAAATTTGTCGTTCCTGACAACAGCTTGTATCTAGGGAAAAATCCAAACTTTTTATTGCGCAAAAACGGACTGATTACCCATGCCATCATCAACGGTTACCTTATCGATTTGTCCCAAGAGGTAGATAGTTTTAGAAATGCCCTGTATTTGAGGTAGTTCATCAGATAAAAATAGTGCACTTCGATGCTTATGCGTACCTTTGCCGATAATTAGCTGCCTCAAGGGTTTTTATTCGTGATTCAGCCTCAAAACCCTTATTCCAACTATGGCTAGACCCCAACAATCCTTTAACAAGAAAGAAAAAGAGAAATTACGCGCCAAAAAACGCGAAGAGAAATCAAAGAAAAAAGAAGAGCGCAAATCAAATTCTTCTAAAGGTGCTGGTCTAGAAGATATGTTAGTCTATGTGGATGAGTATGGTCAATTGACCAACACACCGCCAGATCCTTCGAAAAAAGTGGAAATCGCCCTCGAAGATATTGTCATCGGGATTGCTAAACGCACCGAAGAAGAGGAACAAGAAGAATCTGCCAAAACAGGCAAGGTTACTTTTTTCGATACCTCTAAAGGTTTTGGATTTATACTGGATCTTCAGTCTCAAGAAAAATATTTCTTTCACGTGAGTCAGCTGATTGATCAAGTGGATGAAAATGATAAAGTTACCTTCGAGTTAGAGAAAGGGCAACGCGGACTAAATGCAGTACGCGTCCAAAAAATCTAATTCTGGATACACAAGACGCCTTTCAAGGCGTTTTTTCCTTTGTATATTTGATCTATAATTTATATTATGTAAAATAGAATAATGGAGAACCCCTATCATAAAACATAAGTGTTGAATAACCTATCAATAAGCCAACAGCTTCATCAACGTCTCTTCTACCCTAGATTTGGCCAGAAAACCTTGCTCTAAGGAAGTGGCAAATGGTATGGGTGTATCTAAACTCCCTACGCGCATGACTGGGGCATCCAAATACTGAAAAGCTTGTTCCATAACCAATGCAGCTATATCTGAACATATCCCGCCAAACATCGTATCTTCTTGGATTAATAGCAGTTTACCGGTTTCTCTAACACTTTCCAGTATGGTTTGGGTGTCTAAAGGAATAAGTGTTCTAAGGTCAATCAGCGTAGCTTTTATTTCAGGATGTTTCTCCAATACGTCTAAAGCCCATGGGACACCAGCACCGAAGGTGACAATACTCACCTGATTTCCTTGGCAAATAACATTAGCTGAGCCAAATGGTATTTCATAATAGCCTTTGGGTACTAGTCCTTTAACACTTCGATAGAGCGCTTTGTGTTCAAAATACATCACCGGGTTTGGATCGTGGATGGCCGTAGTCAATAATCCTTTAGCGTCATATGGATTGGATGGATAGACTACTTTTAAGCCAGGTGTTTTGGTAAACCATGCCTCATTGGTTTGAGAATGAAAGGGTCCAGCGCCTACACCGGCACCACAAGGCATTCTAAAGACAACATCAGCATTTTTTCCCCATCGATAATACATTTTTGCAGCATAGTTAACAATTGGGTTAAATCCAGAACTCACAAAATCAGCAAATTGCAACTCCATCACTGCTTTTTTACCGACTACAGATAAACCGATAGCAGTCTCTGCAATACCGGATTCACAAATGGGGGTATTTCTGATGCGCTCCTCGCCAAATTCCTCAAGAAATCCCTCTGTGATTTTAAATGCACCCCCATATTGCGCAATGTCTTGCCCCATGATCACCAACTCGTCAAATTTCTTTAAGGATTGAAACAACCCATCCCGAACAGCGTCGATAAACCTCATTTCTTCGTTGGCTGAACTGGGTAATTCAGGATGGTGTTCCCAAGGCGCATAAACGTCGTTAAGTTCTAATTGCGGATCAAAAACAACCTCAGGTTCTGCAAAAACTTCCATGAGGTCTTGCTCTATTTGTGTGGAAATAGCGTGTTTAATTTGTTCAATTTCTTGATTATCCAGAATTTTTTCTGAAACGAGGTATTGTTCAAATTGATGCACTGGATCTTTCTTACTCCATTGCTCAAACAGGTCTTTCGGAACATATTTCGTGCCACTTGCCTCTTCATGTCCCCTCATTCTAAAAGTGATAAACTCGAGAAGTATGGGTCTGGGACGTTCTCTGACGGATGCTGCTAGCGCACTTACTTGTTTATAAACTTCAAGTATATTGTTTCCGTCGATTTGATATCCCTCAATTCCATATCCTATGGCCTTGTCTACCAGTTTTGCACAACGGTATTGTTGACTAGTCGGAGTGGACAAACCATAGCCATTGTTTTCAATACAAAACAACACGGGCAAATCCCATACAGCCGCTATGTTTAACGCTTCGTGAAAATCTCCCTCTGAAGTAGCTCCTTCCCCAGTAAAAACAGCAGTCACTTTGTGATCGCCATTAATTTTATGCCCCAGAGCTATACCGTCGGCCACGCCCAATTGAGGCCCCAGATGGGAAATCATTCCCAAGATGTGGTACTCCATAGTGCCAAAGTGAAAGCTTCGGTCCCTACCCTTGGTGAATCCACTTGCTTTGCCTTGCCATTGGGCAAATAGTTTTTTAAAGGGGATATTTCTGGAAGTGAAAACGCCCAAGTTTCGATGCATAGGTAAAATGAATTCATCTGGATGTAAAGCGGCAGTTACCCCAACGGAAATGGCTTCCTGACCAATTCCGCTAAACCATTTTGATATTTTTCCTTGACGCAACAAAACCAGCATTTTCTCCTCGATCATTCTGGGGAAAATTAACTGGGTATACAGCTCTGTTTTTGTTTGTTTGGACAATCTAGCCCCTTTGAATTTCATAAATCTTATCTTGACTAAATGTATAAAATCAAGCGTTGATTTGTAACAGGACAGTCAAAAATCTTTACATTTATCTTATTTTTCCATTATGAATCACATACCCAGTGTTGATCTTCGGGATTTTTTATCCGAGGATCCAAGTCGCAAACAAAAATTCATTAATGAGATCCATCAAGCCTTTTCAGAAATTGGGTTTGTAGCCCTAAGAGGGCATTTTCTCGATCAAAAGCTTGTGGACGAATTATACGGTCAAGTCAAGCACTTTTTTACGCTTGAGGAGTCCATCAAGAAAAAATATGAAATTGCTGGCATTGGTGGGCAACGCGGCTATACCTCCTTTGGCAGGGAATCTGCCAAGGGCTCAAGTACTGGTGATTTAAAGGAGTTTTGGCATTTCGGACAATATGATGTTCCACAAAATGAGGATAAACGAACCTACCCCGACAATGTTTGGGTAGATGAAGTTCCTGGTTTTAATCAGGTCGGTAAGGAGGCATTTGCCCAACTGCAAAAAACTGCTGTTTATGTGCTCAGGGCATTGACCTATCCCCTAGCTCTTCCGGAGAACTACTTTGACGAGTACGTGCTCCAGGGAAATTCTATTTTAAGGGCTATCCATTACCCTCCCATTACAGAAGCACCAAAAAACGCAGTACGCGCGGCAGCCCATGGTGATATTAATTTGATCACTCTTTTGATGGGGGCACACGGCAAAGGTCTTCAAGTGAAAAATCATCAAGGCCAATGGATCGATGCTATTGCCTCTGAAGATGAGTTAATGATTAATGTGGGCGATATGCTCTCGAGATTGACAAATAATAGTTTGAAATCTACCATCCATCAAGTGGTCAATCCACCCCAGGAATTGTGGGGAACCTCCAGGTATTCGATACCATTTTTCATGCATCCAGTGAGCAGTATGTCTTTGTCTTGTCTGCCTCAATGCATCAGCGATGCCCAGCCCAAAGGATACGAGGATATAACAGCAGGCGATTTTTTACGCGAACGTTTGGTGGAACTAGGATTGATTAAAGGCTGATGGATCTCTCTGAACAACTCAAGAAGTTATTTCCCGACCATGTGCCGAGTGAGGATGTAGCACCCAAGGCAGATGCTGCATTGATCAGTAAGCAAACCGATCCGCTTAGCTGTATCTACGAAAAAAGAAAAGGGAAACCGGTAACCATCATCGAGGGTTTTGAGATGAATGAATCCCTGCAACAAGAGCTAGCCAAAAAGATAAAAATCTATTTAGGGGTTGGCGGAACCTACAAAGCGGGACAAATCATCATTCAAGGGGACTACAGACCTAAAATCATGGCTTATCTGACAGATTTAGGGTATAAGGTGAAGCGCGTAGGCGGCTAATATTCAGTAGTTTATATTTTTTTTGTACATTAGTAGATCCAACACTTTCTTATGGATGATCTGATGCACATTTCTGGAAGCGACCGACTGACTCATAAGATCAGTCAGCTTGGCTTTAAAGAGTCTGTGGTCACTTGGCGTGAAATTCTCTCCGAAGGCAGAACCATTCATGAGGTCGGATCTGAAAATTTTTGGAAAGAACGTTTTCTTTTTTTACACTCATCGTATGCTTGGAGTAAACAGCGTTTTGTTCAACGCACACTTCGGGAGTATAGAAACTTGTGTCGAGCAAAATCCCAAGACATCATTGCGCTTTGGTTCGATACAGATCTCTCCAGTCAAATCAATATGATGGCTATATTGAGTTGGCTTAAAACTCATCGGAGATACGCGCAGATTTTTTGGGTGGATGTTTCACTTTCTGACATGGATATTTTAGATCAATGGACTGTTGATCAAGTACGTGAAGCTTGGGAAAAAAGAAAAGAGCTCACCCAGGATGATATTGAATTTGCGGACTACACTTGGCAAATCTATTGTTCAGACAACCCAATACGTCTGACACATATCAGCCATAGTAGCCAAACTCAACTCAGTGCACTGCCTCAAACTATTTCCCAACATCTCAAAAGATTTCCTTCAGTGGTTCATGGTTTGTCAGATTTTGAATATACAGTCCTTCAAAAGTTATCGCAACAAGGCACCCATCATGTAGGTTTATTTGTCGATGAGGTACACCGGGCGCAACAAAGAACCTACGGGTACACCAAACCCCAGATTAGTCGAGTTTTACAAAAACTTTCCCCATGGCTAGCGGCAACAACCTTTGAGGTCAAAGAGCAAGGAAAAAAATTGCTCCAAGGAAAAGCTAATGCATACAGCGTCTTGAAAGATCAAGGTTATCTTGGCGGTGCATTGACCTATAACTATCTTTGGGATGCTCAAGCTGGGCGTATTCTAAAACTCTGACATGCAACATCCTGAAACGGAACTAATTCTTCACCCAACCCAGGGTGTTTACCACCTGCATTTAATGCCTGAAGAACTGGCAAATATCGTGATTACAGTAGGTGATCCGGACCGAGTACCCCTAGTCTCTAAATACTTTGATCGAATTGAGGTGCGTAAACAACACAGAGAGTTTGTCACGCATACCGGATGGTTTCAAGGAAAGCGCATATCTGTGGTCTCCACTGGAATTGGTCCGGACAACATAGATATTGTGTTAAACGAGCTAGATGCCTTGGTGAACATAGACTTTACTAACAAAACAAACATCAAGGACAGAAAATCCCTAAATATCATTCGCATAGGTACCTCTGGCTCATTACAACCGCATATTCCTGTGGACTCATTTGTGGTAGGAAAACACGCCCTAGGACTAGATAATATGATGGCATTTTACGACCAGAATAAAGCTTATGATGATCCCATGGCCCAAGCTTTACGGACTTCTCAGCTCTTGCCAAACGCTGTTGTTCCTTACGGAGTTTCCCCCAGCAAACAGTTGTTAAAACTATGGGATCCCCATACATGTATTTTGGCCAATACATTGACTAGCGTAGGTTTTTATGGCCCTCAAGGCAGAGTTTTAGGTACTTGGAGCGCACAAAAAAAGTTAATGGACGGATTAGTGTCTTTTAATTTTAATGGGCAAACTATTGATCACATTGAAATGGAAACATCGGCAATTTATGGCTTGTCATCAGTTTTTGGTCATCAAGCAGTTTCTCTCAATGCCATTTTAGCCAATCGTTCTCATCAAACATTTTCAAAGCACCCCGAAAAAACGATTAATAAATTGATCGAATGGGCTTTAGAGCATTTGTCTCAAGTATAGGTTTAATATTATCCTACCCAGTTAATCGGGGTTTTCCCTTGACTGATTAAGTACTCATTGGCCAAAGTAAAGTGATTATTCCCAAACCAGTAGCCTCTGTTGGCGCTTAAAGGGGATGGATGTCCTGACTTCAAGATCAAGTGATTTTTTCCGATAAGAGATGCCTTTTTATGGGCATGTCCTCCCCAAAGCATGAATACGATTCCCTGGGATTTTTCTGCGAGCTTGAGCAGCACTAAATCAGACCACGGTTTCCACAGAGACAGGTATGCTCCTGGGCTATTTTGGGGTACGCTCCAAGCGCTATTCATCAATAACACCCCTTGTTTGGCCCAATCACCTAAATGCCCATGTCTGGCTGTGGGTACGCGGTATTCAGCGCTTAATTCTTTAAATATATTAATCAGTGATGGGGGTATAGGTTGATCAGGGGCCACTGAAAAGGCATAACCATCAGCCTGTCCAGGACCATGGTAAGGATCCTGACCCAGCAAGACCACTTTTACCGTTGAAACAGGCGTTGATTTAAAGGCATTAAAAAGTTGATCTACCTGAGGAAGGTCTTGATTTAACTGATGTTTTTCTCTTTGAGCCGACCACCATTTTGTCCAGTTTTCCTGTGTCTTTTGGTCAAAAAGGAATTCTTTCCAATTGTCGGGTAGATCCATACAGAGTTGTATTTTTGGCTAAAATTAGTCCTTTAGATGTCCTGGAGCAAAATTCAGCTAAAAACCATTGAAGATTTAGAGTTCCCTACCGTTTTACAACAGGTATCAGAACGTTGCCATACGGACAAGGGTAGAGAACGCGCGTTATCTCTGCTCCCTTTTGTGGATAAAACAGAAGCGATCGTGGCCATGACGCAGACAGCGGAATACCTGGATAGTTTTTCCAACAACAATAAAATCCCTAACCACGGTTTTGAATCGATTGATCGAGAAGTTCAAATATTGGGTATTGATCAAATGGTACTGGATGCTCCTGGGTTTCACAGGATCGCACAGCTTTATGATACATGGTTTCAGCATCATGTCTTCTTCAAAAAGATGGGTAATTATTTTCCTTTATTATCCCAACTGAGCGCTACCCACCTACCCTGCCCTGAGTTACCTGAGCAAATTCAAAGTGTTTTCGATCGATTTGGGGAGATAAAGGATGACGCATCTCCCTCGTTGAGGATAATCCGTTTGGAAATGGGACTGTGCCGGGATAAACGCAACAAGAGTTTTTCTCAAGCGATCAGCCATGCAGTAGCTCAAGACTATCTCGATGAAATCCGAGAGTCCGTGGTAGACAATCGACGTGTATTGGCCGTTAAGGCAATGCATCGAAGAAAGATTAAAGGCAGTGCTTTAGGTATGTCCAAAACCGGGAGTATTGTGTTTATTGAACCCGAATCCTGTATGGTACATTCTCGAGCTCTTTCGATGCTAGAGATTGATGAACAAGAGGAAATACAACGGATTTTGGCGCAATTGACCGAACGTATTCGCAGGTTTGCTCCTGACCTAGTGAGGTACCAGTCATTTTTGGCCCATATGGATGTCGTCTGTGCCAAAGCGCGTTATGCTCAATTAATGGACGGTGTCATGCC
>DFSJ01000155.1:0-2419 GCA_002378585.1 Flavobacteriaceae bacterium UBA3440
TGCTTGAGCACATTTTTAGATTTGATATCCAAGTGGTTGGTCGGCTCATCCATCACCAAAACATTCAAGGGCTGCAAGAGTAATTTTGCCAGAGCCAGTCGATTGCGCTCACCCCCTGAAAGTACTTTGACAAATTTGTCCACCTCGTCACCACCAAATAGGAATGAACCTAAGATATCGCGGACCTTGGATCGGTTGGTCTCATTGGCCGCGTCAATCATAGTGTCCAGCACTGTCTTGTTGGGATCTAAATACTCGGCCTGATTTTGGGCAAAATATCCGATTTGAACATTGTGACCCAATTTAATCACCCCGCCATCGGAAGGAATTTCGTTGACAATCAATTTAGCTAAGGTGGACTTACCTTGACCATTCTGTCCCACAAAGGCTACTTTACTGTCTCGCTCAATCAAAAGATCAATACCTGACAAAACATGGTTTGATCCGTACGACTTGCTTAACCCGTGTAATTCCACGACTACTTTCCCAGGAGTCACAGAAATCGGAAAACGCAACTTCATCACCGAGGTGTCGTCTTCATCAACCTCGATTCGGTCAATTCGGTCCAATTTTTTGATGAGTGATTGAGCCATAGAAGCCTTGGAGGCTTTGGCCCGAAATTTCTCGATTAACTTCTCTGTTTGTTGAATCTGTCGCTCCTGATTTTTTTGTGCGTTCCGCTGCTGTTCTTTTAGCTCTTCGCGCAATACTAGGTATTGAGAATAAGGTTTATTGAAATCGTAAATCCGTCCGAGTACAATTTCAATACTTCGGTTGGTCACGTGATCCAAGAACATCTTATCGTGGGAGACAATCACCACAGCTCCAGGGAAACTGTTTAAGAATTGTTCCAGCCAAATAATTGATTCGATGTCCAAGTGGTTGGTGGGTTCATCGAGCAAGAGCACATCATTGGACTGCAACAACAGTTTAGCCAGTTCAATGCGCATCCTCCAGCCACCGGAAAAAGTCTCTGTTTTTTTGTCAAAATCTGAGCGCTTGAATCCCAGTCCCAATAAAATCCGCTCCGTTTCGCCTTGATAACTATACCCCCCAATCATTTCATAGCGTTGGGTCACATCGCTTAAATCGTCGATTAACTGACTGTACCCATCGCTTTCGTAGTCCGTACGCGTGGCGAGCTGGTGGTTGATCTCATCCAATCGACCCTCGAGTACTTTGATTTCTTCAAATGCTTGTTGCGCTTCTTCCACCACTGTTCTGCCTGGAATAAAATCGATGTCCTGACGCAGAAAGCCGATGGAAAGATCTTTTTCCTTAGCGATTACTCCGGTATCCGGGGCTAAATCACCGGAAAGAAGTTTGAGCATGGTTGATTTGCCCGCACCATTCTTGCCGATCAAACCGACTCGATCTCCTCCATTGAGTCGAAAGGAGATTTCCTCAAAGAGGTATTCACCGGAAAAGGAAACAGATAAATTGTGTATGTTCAGCATCGGTTTGGTAATCTAGGTTACGCACCACAGCGGGTTAATGCGTACTTTTGGAAAAAGTTTTGCAAATGTTAAAAAAAGGAACCAAACTATACAGCATTTTAACAGGAAGTTGCCCACAATGCCACGAGGAAAAAATTTATGTGGACCAAAATCCATATCACCTGGGTCGTCTGTTTAAAATGCATGACCAATGCGGTCACTGTGGTTTGGTCTACCGTATTGAGCCTTCTTTTTTTTATGGAGCTATGTATGTAAGTTATGGGGTGGGTATCGCCTTCTCTGTCGCTGCGTTTATCATCAGCTATTTATTTTTCTCCAGCACTTTAATGCAGGCGTTTATCGCCATATTTGCCACCAACATAGTATTTTACCCGTTGATTATTCGGCTGTCCAGAAATATTTGGATCAATATTTTTGTCCACTACAAACCTGAGCTAGCCAAAAAACGCGCGTAGCGCTTAATGTCAATTTCCTCGGGCAGAGGCTCGTTATCGATTAAATGAGACACCAGCGCTTTGGCGGCCGACGGAGCCATCACCACCCCTCGAGAACCCATACCGTTAATGACTGATAAATTTTGGTAGGTAGGGTGTGTGCCCACTAAGGGACGGCGATCAGGCACGGTAGGTCGTAAACCAGCCTGATGATCGATCACTTCATAGTCCATCAGCAAAAGCATTTTGAGTTCTTTTTCTAACTGAACCCTGGCCGATGATGTCGGTGTTTCCGTGGGATCATTCCAGCTGTAGGTGGCGCCCACTCGGTAGTAATCATCTCCTAGGGGCAATAAAAAGATTCCCGACTTAACTATATGCACTTCCTGGAGTCCTGGCGCGTGTATGGTCAAAAGTTCTCCTTTGGTGCCCTGAACGGGCAAATACCCAAAATATCGGCTCTGAGTGATGCCAAAACCCGTGGCAAAAACCACTCCTCGATAAGGCTGACCCTCATAGGTGTTTGTC
>DFSJ01000155.1:2702-7081 GCA_002378585.1 Flavobacteriaceae bacterium UBA3440
ATGTGTCGAGCAGTTCTTCGGTGCGCACCCACCCCGTTTGCTTCACTGGCCCCACGCCATAGGGTAAATCCAAGCCCGGATTTTTATAGTGAATGATCTCAGGATGCATAAATGGCATGAGTCCAGGCTTGTCCATGGCTGTATACCAACCGTTTTGTTCCTCCACAGAGGCCATTCGCCTGTAGAGGGGCATGGATACATCCACTTGAATACCTAGATCTTCGGATAACCCGCTGTAAAAATTTTGTGCTTCGGGTATAGAACGCGCGGCATCCCAGGCTAAATTATACCGTCTAAGCACAATTGGATTGTATACTCCTGCGGCTACCCGTGATGCGTTGGTGGAGCGATCGCTCATTACCTCAAAGGGAACCCCCCGCAACTCAAAGTGGCGGGCCACGGCCATAGCGGCCAATCCCCAACCCACCACCAAATACGAATCAGATGCCTGCATAGATAAAAAAAGCCCCGCGAGGGGCTAAATGTTTAATAGTTCCACATGTCCTGTTCCTTATCCCTAATCGCCTCTTTGATGCGGTTGGATTCTAAAAGCTGGAATAAGGCGTTGTCTTTGATGTAGTCTTTGATGGCGCGGTTGTCAAACACATTGCCTTCTTTGACAATGATGGAATTAAATCTTCGGGCATTTAACAACGCATCAAAGGATATAGGCCTGAATTCGTTGCCAGGGTTATATACCTTGGCTTCTTCCATAACCTTTCTGACTGAAGGATACCACACCCAAAACAAAGGCACTAAGTTTTCGTCTGGATCTACGCTTTCGTCGTCAATAAAATTAACATCTGGGGCTACCGGTGCCATGGCGAGCAATCGATATTTCAGCTCACCCATACGCTTGTCAAAATACCAAGTTCCGTAGATCAAATACTGTTCGATATCCGCTGCACCTATAGCTCTTCGATCGATATACTCTTCGGATACGCGATCTCCTGCGTTAAATTGAGCAATACCCGCATCCGTAGTGTCTACGCGCTGTAGAGACGCTTGCAACTCCGAATAGGTGCGCTTCTCTTTAAAATAAGTGTCCGCATAAACTGATTTAATTCGGCCATTTTTGATATTAGCGATTAACACATCGAACAAAGACCTTCTGTACGACTCAATATTGAGCGTATCTGTTGGGTAATACAAAGCGGCATTGATGCGTTCGTCTAAGTCGATAACTTCCCAGACACTCTTTGACCACAACACATCAGACTCCTCTACATAGGGATAAGGCATAGGTTGGTCGTTGTTGTTGCGTTGAACAACCGCAGATTCATATTGGTCCCTATCGACAACGTTGAGCAAAAATGTTTCTTTCTTAACCGGCGGAGCAGGTTGTCCCACCCCTGGTTCTTGTGCGCGCAGCGGCATCATGCCAAACAACAAAGCGCAAAACCAAAATATTTTTGTAGCGTTCATAAGCGTTAATTCGTCAATTCTATCAATACCGGAGCCACTTTCTTAAGCTTGTACGTATTGTTGTTGGTGATGTTTGCATCGATGTCAAATACCTGAATCAAATCCCCGCGTTTGGCTCTTTTGATGGCTGACTGGGTCTTGGAATCCATCTTGGTTCCTGAAACCTCTAGGGTGGGCTGCCCAGGTATTTTGACTTTGAATGATTTGACGGATATCTTCAAATCAAAGTCGAAATCTTCTAGTACGGCACCTACCGTGGAAATCGATAAATTTTCCGCACTCATCTTTAAAGATCCCGTCTCACCGCGCACTGTTCCTGAGGGGCTTGGAATCTCCTTGATGCGAAAAACCTGTTTGGTTTCAATGACTTTACCATCGGGTAGCTTACCAGATGCAACAATGGTTACGTCTCGCCCAGTACCTGGCACCAGCACATAAGTACTTCCCTTGACTTTGCGCAATCCCGGGGCAGTTGCATTGACATTGTTTTCCGCCACACCAGGTATAGAAATGGTCATCGGGTTTTCTAATCCCCTATACACCACGTTCATTTTATCTGCCGATATCACCGCTGCATCTGGCTTGGCGATCGTAGAAAACTGGGCTGATACAGGCACCTTGGTTTCTTCACCGGACTGCAAAAACACTAATTCTCCACTGATGGTGTGTTCACCTGGGTTTCCGGCGCCCACAGTCAGGTGTACACGACCCTGTTCAATGGTAAAATCTTTACCCTCAGAGAGTGGACGACCATCCATGGTCAAGCGGACTGCGTTTGGTTTGGTGGAGGAATCTTTACGTCCTAAAACAATGTTTCCTGAAAAAGTCTCTCCTGCGTAAAAGGCTGATTTTTCCTGTTCCAACAACGTCGTATAATTGGTATACGAGATTTCAGAGGTGAGTTGTCCTTCTAAAAGTGCTTTTAACGCATCTTGGGCGCTCGCCATCACGTCAGCCTGAATCTGAGTGACATTAGTCAAGGAAGCGATGAGCGGAAAACCCTCATAATTATAATTCAGCCAATCTACTTTCTGCCCTTCGCGGTTAGTCACTTGGCCATTTTCATCTCCCGTGGTAAATCTGAGGGATACCGCCTCCTTAATCGATTGCATGTTTTCCGGTAAAACAGCCAACATTTGATCTCGGTAATCGATGCGGCGATCGAGAAAATCTTGTCCTTCTTTCTTGAGTCCTGAACCGCCAAAAAACAATTGATCTATAAAGTCACTTCGGTCCATTACTTGATAATCAGAGGCGTCTTTAACCTCCGCCTTCATCTGTGTTTTCAGCTCATCCAAGTAGGCGTAGTAACTTTCCGAAAGTTCTTTGACCTGTTGACCTTTTTCCAACAGCGATTGGAATTTGGCTGGATTTTCTCCCGCTTTTTGGGCTAGTCCTTCTAAAAACAAATCATTGCTTTCCTGCAATGCGCGGTTAGAAGTCTCCAATTTCTCATTCATCATCCCAAAAGCAGAAAGCACTTCTTTACTCATATTCAACGCGAGCATCGCGATGAATACCAAGTACATCAAGTTGATCATTTTCTGTCTGGGCGACTGTGCTCCTGAGGCCATGGGGCTTAGTTATTTTTGTTCATCGCTTGCAACATAGCTGTGTACACAGCGTTGAGCGAAGCAAGGTTTTGAGACATAGCTTGCATCTGCGCCTGTAAGGCGGCCGCATTCTCAGCTACGCTCTCTTGTACATTTTTTTGAATTTGCGCACTGGAAAGCTGGGCAGCGTACAATTGGTTGAGCGCCTGCATCTGCTGGGCTGCCTTATCCAATTCTTGGGCGTACTGCTGAGTAGAACGCATCGCCTCTGCGGTAGGGGCTATCGATTGAGCAGCAGCTTCAAATTGACGCATGCTATTGCCTAATTTTTCCATCAACGCGGCATCAATTTTAGCCTCTGCCAACAGGCTGTCTATTTTTTGAGACAATAAGCCTTCAGCACCCGTAACAGGTCCAGAGGCAGCACCTCCCTTGAGCTGGGGGTATACGCGAGACCAATCCCAAGATTCCTCCACGGGTTGCATGGCCGAGTAGGCAAATATCAACGCTTCAGTGATCAAACCCACTGCGAGTAAAAGACCCCCATCTATAGGCCCTATCTCCCAATGCAATAGTTTAAATAAAGCGCCAAGAATAACTACGGAGGCACCGTAACCATAGGCTTTATTTTCATATTTCTTTAACAATGAAGCTTTCTTGCTTTGTTCTGTTTTCATGCGTGTGTTCGCTTGTTTATTGTTTTCTTCTATCTTTTTCTCCAGTTTCGCCCATGTAGTCTTGCACCGTTCTAAAACCTATGTAGCTTCTGGGCTTATCCATATGTTCGTAATCTCTGGTACTCACTTGTAAAAAGTAAGCTACATCTTTCCAAGAACCACCCCGAACTACTTTGTTCGGATTTGAACGGTCGTCAGAAAAAGGGTTGATGGTGGAAACGTACTCGTAGGCGCTATCGCTGTAGCTGGATATGGTCCACTCAGCGACATTTCCGGCCATATTGTACAAATTGTAGTCGTTGGGTGTGTACGACTTGGCCTCCACGGTGTACAAGGCCGAATCTGTTGCGTAATCTCCGCGTTGCGGTTTAAAATTGGCGAGGAAACATCCATCGTCTCCCACCAAATAGGGACCACCCCAGGGATAAGTACCTGATTGTATCCCCCCGCGCGCCGCGTATTCCCATTCGGCTTCAGTAGGTAAACGATAAGCGTTAACAGAACGCTTTCCTTGAGATTTTAAGGCGTCGTTTTTGATTTTGGTGCGCCAGTGACAAAAAGCCATCGCTTGCTTCCAAGTGACACCCACCACAGGGTATTCACTGTAGGCATCATGCCAAAAATAATCGTTGTGCATCGGCTCAACATAGGTGTAGGAAAAGTCATTCATCCAAACCGTTGTATCCGGATACACCTTGATGTTTTCTTTGATGATGTATTTTTT
>DFSJ01000050.1:0-7458 GCA_002378585.1 Flavobacteriaceae bacterium UBA3440
GCTGACAGAACTACATCTGCTTGAATAGAGATATTTCCATTAGCCGTCTTTACATGGACTACAACCCCTTTTCCTGAGGTATCCACTTGAGTCACCTCGCTAGAGGTCATGATTTCAATACCAGACTTTTTGAAGCTTTTTTCTAGTTGTTTAGAAACATCTTCATCTTCAACGGGTACAATTCTCGGCAAATATTCCACAACGGTCACCTCAGTGCCCATAGAATTGTAGAAATAAGCAAACTCAATACCAATAGCTCCACTTCCAACAACCACTAGTTTTTTTGGTTGTTCCTGCAAAGTCATTGCTTGTCTGTAACCGATGATTTTTTTTCCGTCTTGGGGTAAATTGGGCAATTCACGGCTGCGTGCTCCTGTAGCTATAATAATATGTTGCGCCGTGTATACGGTTTCTTTCCCAGACTCATCTTTAACCGAAACTTTTTTTCCAGGCTGCAGGGTACCATAACCTTTGATGACCTCAATTTTATTTTTTTTCATCAAAAATTGAACTCCCTTGCTCATTCCATCAGCCACCGATCTACTTCTTTTGACCACAGCATTGAAGTCCTTGTCCACACCACTAACTTTTAATCCGTAGTCAGATGCGTGCTTTAAATACTCAAATACTTGAGCTGATTTTAAGAGTGCTTTAGTGGGAATACACCCCCAATTTAGGCAGACACCTCCCAAGCTTTCTTTTTCTACAACAGCGGTTTTTAATCCGAGCTGTGCAGCGCGAATAGCAGTTACATATCCACCTGGACCACTGCCCAAAACAATAACGTCAAATGCACTCATATACGTCTATTTTAAAGAATAGGTTTACGGCGGCAAAGGTACAAAAGATTTCTACTTAGCTGGTATAAATTCAAGTGCGGATCCATTGATGCAGTGCCTATTTCCCGTAGTTTCTTTAGGTCCATCATCAAAAAAATGGCCTAAGTGTCCTCCGCAATTGGCGCATTGTTCCTCGATTCTGGTCATGCCTAAGCTGCGATCAGTAGTGTAAACCACACTACCGGGAATGGCGCGATCAAATGAAGGCCAGCCAGATCCTGAATCATACTTATTTTGACTTTGAAACAAGGGGGCTTTACACGCTTTACACACATAGATCCCCTTGTCTTTAATGGCGAGTAGTGGACTGGAAAACGGTGCTTCGGTCGCTTCGTTGCAGAGGACTTGATAAGCCTGAGGATCAAGTGTTTGCTTGAGTTTTTCTCGATCTTGTTGCACGCTCAGTTTTTTGGGTTTAGGCAAAGGTGTTTGACCATATACCTGCACCATACCTGCAGACATGAACAGTAAAATACAGAAGAACTTAAATGGTTTCATCGCTTGGATCTAAAAGTTAGTGAAGGTTTGCGCATCGCGCATCAATGCATTCATATCACTCATTGCTTCAGGATTTTGCTCCGCATAAGCTGCTGGCAAAATGGCTATCCTAAATCGTTGACCTAAAGTAAGGTTAGTTGGAAGAAGTTGGAGGTTGAAATTACCATACATCATCAAATTGATGTCGTAGTAGGTGTGGTTATAGCTGTACTGGAAAGTGCCGAGATCACTAAAAAAACTTTGAGGTAGTAGTGTCCATACCGATTCGTTTCCATTGACCACTTGTTCTTCTAGGTAGACCAGCATGATGTCTGATTCATACACAACCATATTGGTGGGTAATGTATAGAGGTAGGAAAAGTTGTTGTTCGGGGTGAAATCTGCCGTGATTTCCAGCACCTTGGGAAGTTCCGCTGTTTCCTCGACATAGGTGTTTTTTTCGCAGGAATAAAGAAAAAATAGGGCAACGAGTGATAATAGAAATCGTTTCATAGGAGTTGGATTAATGTTTTAAAATGTAAACCAAAAAGCGTACCAAAATTAGTTTATCCCAAGGAAGACTTGTCAGTAACTTGTATTATATTTAAAATTAAAACATATGCCTCAATTAGAGAAAGGAAGTAAAAAGCTTCTTTTTGCCTGGGCCTTTTACGATTGGGCCAATTCCGTTTACAGCTTAGTCATCACATCAGCGCTGTTTCCTATTTTCTACGGCGCCTTATTTCGCATGGAGGGTATAGAGACCATTCATGTATTTGGTATCGATATGGAGCGGGGTCCATTGATTAGCTATGTGACTTCAGCTGCTTTTTTGGCGATTGCATTAATCACCCCCATAATCGCCGGGATGGCTGACTATTTAGGCAATAAAAAAATCTTCATGAAGTTGTTTTGTTACTTGGGAAGTCTCTCCTGTGTCGCTTTGTATTGGTTTTCGTTATCCCAGATTTATTTCAGTTTAGCCGCTTACTTTTTCGGGTTAGTTGGCTTTTGGGTGAGTTACGCGCTCAATAATTCGTACTTGCCAGACATTGCCTATAAAGAACAGCAAAATCAAATCAGCGCTAAAGGATTTTCTTTGGGATATGTAGGGAGTGTATTGTTGCTGTTGATCAATTTGGCCATGGTCATGAAACCAGAAGTATTTGGAATTACTGGTTCAGATGGTGAGGCAGCGATCAAAGCCATGCGTTATTCCTTTATCAGTGTGGGGCTTTGGTGGTTTATATTTAGCCAATATTCTTTTTACTACATGCCTAAGGGACATCCTAGCTCGGGTTCTCTGAATAAATTATTTTTTGGAGGTGTGTCAGAACTCATATCAGTAGCCAAACAACTCAAAAATCAATTGATGCTCAGCAGGTACCTTAGGGCCTATTTTGTGTATAATATGGCCGTGCAAACCATCATGTTGGTGGCCGCTTTTTATGGGGAGCAAGAAATTGCTTGGGGTAGTGACCAGGAGCGAACTACCGGGCTTATTGTCAGTATGTTATTGATTCAGCTGGTCGCCATTGCAGGCGCCTTGGTCACGGCAAAGGCAGCCGCCAAATGGGGAAATATTCGCATTTTGATGGTGATTAATACCCTTTGGGTGTTGATATGTATTGACGCATTTTTCTTGGAGACCCCAGCAGATTTTTACTTAGCTGCATTTTTTGTCGGTTGGGTGATGGGTTCTGTTCAAGCGTTGTCTAGAGCGACTTATGCCAAATTTTTGCCAGAGACTGAGGACACGGCTTCTTACTTCAGTTTTTATGATTCAGCGGAGAAATGGGGGATCGTTTTGGGTACCCTAATCTACGGAGCTGTCGCTCAATATACGGGGGATATGAGGATTGCAATCGTAGTATTGGGGTTATTTTTCGTGTGGGGGATTGTTTTGCTATTTAGGGTTAAAGAACCTCAATTTACCCCTCAATCAGTCTGAAGCACCTGGGCAAATGCCTGCCACAATGAATCTTTAGGCACAGGAGCAGTAATCATTAGTGGCTTTTGTTGAACGGGATGGATAAAGGCTAGTGATCTGGCGTGCAAGGAAATACTTCCATCTGGATTTGATCGATCGAAACCGTATTTTAAATCTCCTTTGATGGGACTGCCCAGGGCGGCAAGCTGTGCCCTAATTTGGTGATGTCTACCCGTGTGTAAATCGATTTCTAGCAGCGTATAATTGTCTAGTTTCACCAGCGTTTTGTAACTCAATGAAGCTAACTTGGAATCACCAACTGGCTTAATATGCGCGTACGACTTGTTTTGCTTGGTGTTGCGCACCAGATAATGAATCAGCTCTCCACTTGGATTTTGAGGCGCATGCTTCACAATCGCCCAATAGGTTTTTTTTGCTTGTTTCTCGGCAAATAGCTTATTGAGTCTGGGAAGTGCTTTGGAACTTTTGGCGTATACGACCAAACCAGTAGTGGGTCGGTCAAGTCGGTGAGGTACACCTAAGTATACGGCGCCGGGCTTGTGATCCCTTTTTTTGATGAATGATTTGATGTATTCCCCTAAAGGTAAGTCCCCGGTATGGTCTCCCTGAACTAGGTCGCCAGCCCTTTTGTTCACCACCATGAGGTGGTTGTCCTCATAGAGGATTTGAAGGTTTGTTTCGTTTGAATGAGACAAGACTAGTACTGTTCTTGGGCGTTAGGAAAATCTACGGCCTTTACGTCAGCGACGTATTGGCCGATAGCTTGACTCATGTCGTGGTATAAATTCATGTAACGCCTTAAAAATCTAGGACTAAACTCATGGGTCATCCCCAACAAATCATGAATGACTAGTACTTGGCCATCAACACCAGAACCGGCACCAATTCCAATGACGGGCATGTGAAGTGATTGGGCCACTTCCTGGGCCAAAACAGCGGGCACTTTTTCGATAACCATCCCAAAACAGCCTAATTCTTGAAGCAATAAGGCATCCTCTTTCAGTCGTAATGCCTCCTCTTGCTCTTTGGCGCGTACGGTATAGGTGCCAAACTTGTAAATAGATTGTGGCGTTAGCCCTAAATGACCCATGACCGGGATACCTGCATGAAGAATGCGCTTAATGGATTCTTTGATCTCTTTTCCTCCCTCTAATTTTACGGCGTGGGCACCGCTCTCTTTCATGATGCGAATGGCTGATTTCAGTGCTTCTTTTGGATCGCTTTGATAAGAACCAAAAGGGAGGTCTACAACCACAAGGGCTCTTTCTACAGCACGAACAACCGCGCTGGCGTGATAGATCATTTGGTCCAGGGTAATAGGCAAGGTAGTTTCGTGCCCAGCCATCACATTTGAAGCAGAATCTCCTACCAATACCACATCGACGCGGGCATGGTCGACAATTTTGGCCATGGTGTAATCATAAGCAGTTAACATGGATATTTTTTCCCCTTTTTTCTTCAAATCACTCAGGGTCTTTACGGTCACTTTTTTATGTTCAGGAGTTGCTGCAGACATGGTTTGTATTTAGGTGTTAAAGGTAGGGATATTTGAATGAATAGATTAACAGTCGCTGAGTCCTACACTCAGTGCTAGGCCAGCTGTTGAGGTTTCTTTGTAGTTGGCATTCATATCTAAAGCTGTTTCCCACATCGTTTTGACGACTGCATCTAGGGAGATTTTAGCATCTTTAGGATCCGCATCTAAGGCCAGTGTAGCGGCATTAATGGCTTTGATGGCCCCCATAGAGTTTCGTTCAATACACGGGATTTGTACTAAACCCTGAATGGGGTCGCAAGTCAGTCCAAGGTGGTGTTCCATGGCAATTTCTGCCGCCATGAGCACTTGTTCTGCTGTTCCTCCAGAGACAGCGGTAAGTCCAGCTGCTGCCATTGCGGCAGAAACGCCAATCTCTGCCTGACATCCTCCAAGCGCAGCAGAAATGGTCGCTCCTTGTTTAAAAATACTGCCGATGGTCGCGGATACCAGCAGAAATTCATTTATTTCCTCTAGATGAGCATCGTGATTGTCAATCACTAAATAGTAAAACAACACGGCGGGAATAACGCCAGCACTTCCGTTTGTCGGCGCGGTAACAACTTTGCCCATTGAAGCATTTACTTCATTGATGCTTAAGGCGATACAGCTTACCCATTTAAGTATTTCTTTAAACTTAACTTCCGTAGATCGTATGGCGGTTATCCAATCTTCTGGGCCGGTGTACGGGGTGTTTTTGATGAGTGATTGGTGTAGGGTATAGGCTCTGCGCTTCACGGCCAATCCTCCGGGCAATATACCTTCGCTGTGACAGCCCTCGTAGGCCGCATCCCTCATTACCTGCCAAATCGCTGTGATTTTCTCTTCAATTTCCTCTTGCGTGTTGAATACAGACTCATTGGCCAGGGCTATTTGAGCAATTGATGCTCCTTGTTGTTGGCAGTGGGCCAGTAATTCTTCACCGTTCTTGTAGGGAAAGGGTACATTTTTTGGTGCAGCGTTGTCGGGTAATTGGGTAGGCTTTTCTTGGGTGATAAATCCTCCTCCTATGGAAAAATAGGTTTGTTCCGTGAGTATTTGTCCCTCTGCGTAGGCTTTAAAAGTAAGTCCGTTTGGGTGGAAGGCCAAAAATGTCCGCTCAAAAAACAAGTCGGTTTTTGGATCAAATGGAATTGATTTCACCCCCCACAACATGATTTGTTTGTGGTGGTGCATCTGATAAAGTGCGGCTTCAATCTCGTCTGGCTTAATGGTGACTGGATCCCACCCACCCAAACCTAATTGTATGGCTTTATCTGTAGCGTGCCCTTTTCCAGTAAGCGAGAGTGATCCAAACAGGTGCACCTGAATTTTAGTCACTCGGTGGCGAAAATCCTGTTCAAGAAGGTGTTGGGTAAACTCCTGTGCACTGCGCCAAGGACCTAAGGTATGAGAGCTAGAAGGGCCTACACCGATTTTAAGCATATCAAAAACGCGGATGTACTCCATAGTGCCTAAATATTGTCTAACGAAGATACATCATTGTTTTGGCTTTACCATCAATATCAGCTTTGGTGCTAGGGGGATAGAAATGACAAAAATATGTCAGCTTGTCATGTTTTTAATCATGGCACAAACCTTGCTTTTAAAAGAGCAATCACACTTAATACAACTGTTATGAGCAAAATTATAGGTATTGACTTAGGAACAACCAATTCATGCGTTTCCGTAATGGAGGGCAATGAACCCGTAGTTATTCCAAATGCAGAAGGAAAAAGAACCACACCCTCGGTAATCGCTTTTGTTGAAGGCGGTGAAATTAAGGTTGGGGATGCGGCCAAAAGACAGGCAGTAACCAACCCTCATAAAACCATCTACTCGATTAAACGATTCATGGGCAACAAATTTTCGGAGTCCAAAAAAGAAGTAGGTCGCGTTCCCTACACTGTGGTTCAGGGGGACAATGACACCCCAAGAGTAGATATTGATGGTCGTTTGTATACGCCACAAGAATTGTCAGCCATGATTCTTCAAAAAATGAAGAAAACTGCTGAGGATTACTTAGGTCAAGAAGTGACCAGAGCGGTCATCACGGTACCTGCTTACTTTAACGACGCTCAAAGACAAGCTACCAAAGAAGCGGGAGAAATCGCAGGATTAAAAGTGGAGCGCATCATCAATGAGCCTACAGCGGCTTCATTGGCCTACGGATTAGACAAGAAAAATACAGACCAAAAGATTGTTGTTTTTGACTTTGGAGGAGGTACCCATGACGTATCTATCCTTGAGCTAGGTGACGGAGTTTTCGAGGTGCTTTCAACCGACGGAGATACTCACTTAGGAGGTGATGACGTGGATCAAACCATTATTGACTGGTTGGCTGACGAGTTTCAGTCAGAGGAATCTATGGATTTGCGCAAGGATGCTATGGCGCTTCAACGTTTGCGTGAGGCAGCAGAGAAAGCTAAAATTGAACTTTCTTCTTCTTCTCAAACAGAGATTAATTTGCCTTACATCACAGCGACTGCCTCTGGGCCTAAGCACTTAGTGCGCACATTAACCCGTGCCAAATTTGAACAATTGATTTCGGATTTGGTGGAACGGACCATCAAACCTTGTGAATCAGCACTCAAGGCGGCAGGTTTGTCAAAAAGCGATATCGATGAAATTATTTTAGTCGGTGGTTCAACACGCATCCCAGCTGTTCAAGAGGCGGT
>DFSJ01000050.1:7778-9380 GCA_002378585.1 Flavobacteriaceae bacterium UBA3440
TTGACTGGAGATGTTAAAGATGTATTGTTGTTGGATGTGACACCACTATCCTTAGGTATTGAAACTATGGGTGGGGTGATGACTAAATTGATCGAGTCTAACACGACGATTCCGACCAAGAAGTCGCAGGTTTTCTCCACGGCTGCGGACAATCAACCCTCTGTAGAGATACACGTAATACAAGGCGAGCGTCCCATGGCACAAGACAACAAGACGATCGGAAGATTCCACTTAGACGGAATTCCACCGGCACAAAGAGGGGTTCCTCAAATCGAAGTTACTTTTGACATTGATGCCAACGGTATCATCAAAGTTTCTGCGACCGACAAGGCGACTAATAAAACCCAAGATATCCGTATCGAGGCTTCTTCTGGATTGACTGAGGATGAAATTAAACGCATGAAGGCTGAGGCTGAGGCCAATGCGGAGGCGGATCAAAAAGCTAAAGAAACTGCTGAGAAGCTCAACGAAGCAGACAGCATGATTTTCCAAACTGAAAAACAACTCAAAGAGTTTGGGGATAAGATTTCTGCAGACAAAAAAGCGCCTGTTGAAACTACTTTGGCCGCTCTAAAAACCGCGTTTGAAACAAAGGATCTGACTCAGATTACTCCAGCCTTAGACGCGTTAAACGAAGCTTGGAAAAATGCTTCAGAAGAAATGTACAAGGCACAGGCAGAGGCTCAAAATGGCGCTGATGCTTCTTCTCAAGAACAGCCAGGACAACAAGGTGCTGCTGATCAAGTGGAGGATGTAGATTTTGAGGAAGTAAAATAAACAGCTACCAACAAACGAAGGGACGGCTATGCCGTCCTTTTTTGTTTGTAATAGGACTTGAAAAGCGTAATTTCGAACCATTAGACTCCCAAAGTAATGACTAAAGAACAAATTCTAGCCCAGTGCAACAAAAGGTGTCCGGGCACGTTGATGGAAACACTTTCCATTGAATATACGGATGTAGATTTGACCGCTAAAACATTAACTGGCCGCATGCCAGTGAGTCCAAAGGTGTATCAACCTGATGGGGTGTTACACGGTGGTGCTATGGTGGCTTTAGCCGAGAGTATTGGTTCTGCGGCCGTTCATATTTTTTTAGACACCCAAAACGCGGTAGTTCGCGGTATTGAGATTTCCGCCAACCACGTTAAGAGTATGCGGGAGGGTTATGTCTATGCGGTGGCTCAACTGGTTCATTCAGGAAGAACGATGCAGCTTTGGAAAATTGACTTAGCAGATGAGTCAGGTACATTGATCTCCTCCTGCAAATTGACCACACTCAGTCTGCCAAAAAAATAATGGAAGTCAAAAAGACACCACTTGACATAGCATTGGAGGACCACAGATCAAAAGATCTGCCCTGGGTTTGTTTCTCGTTGCCTCACCAAAACGAGGTTAAATTGGTGCTGCAGTCCACCCAAGAATTAATCTATGCAGATGATCAGTCTACAGGTTTTTTGGTAGCTCCTTTCGATAACGCTTCCCAAAAGCCACTGCTTTTTCGACCCGACGCTCAATGGGACGCTAGGCGTTCCTTGTTGGGGGATGTCACCAAGCCAATCCAGCAGATGGCATTGAGTAAATCAGCACGAAAAGATCACGAAG
>DFSJ01000050.1:9696-10156 GCA_002378585.1 Flavobacteriaceae bacterium UBA3440
AGGTCCATTGAGTGTGAAGGAGCGTATGATCCGTGGTTGCTATTCCGGCGCATGCTGCATACGTATCCCGCTGCCATGGTGGCTATTTGGTCACATCCCAAGGTAGGTATGTGGCTGTGTGCTACTCCTGAGCGTTTGTTGCGCACTTCGAAACAACTTATGGAAACCGTCGCACTAGCAGGAACTTCCTCTGTGTCTTCCTTAGAGGAGGTGGTGTGGGGTGAGAAAGAAATTCAGGAACAACGATGGGTCACACAAGATTTAGACAACTCTTTGCGCAGTTTGGGATTATCTCCGGTGATCCATCCACTGGAGACCATTCAAGCGGGACCATTATTCCACCTAGCCCAAACTATCAGTGCGGAGCGAGATGGCATCGACCTGGATAAGTTAATCAGCGTTTTGCATCCTAGTCCAGCTATTGCAGGTTGGCCTAGGGCAGCGGCGCTGAAAATGATCA
>DFSJ01000050.1:10531-10831 GCA_002378585.1 Flavobacteriaceae bacterium UBA3440
AGGTGCTTGTCTTGGAAAAATGACCGTGTGAAGCTTTATGTCGGCGGTGGAATAGTCGCTGGTTCAAATCCAGCTCTTGAGTGGGAGGAGACCCAAGCCAAGGCAAGGGTATTGGCCCAGCTAATCGGATAAAAATAAAGGGGAAAACTTGGGAAAACCAGTGTTTGATGCCTACTTTTGCGGTATGCTGTACCCCAAAATTGCATTGGCCAGATGGGTGGTTGCCTATTGTAAGGCTTTTGGTATCCATCGCGTTGTGTTATCACCTGGATCCCGCAATGCACCCTTGTTGTTGGGGTT
>DFSJ01000066.1 GCA_002378585.1 Flavobacteriaceae bacterium UBA3440
ATGCTTTTGGCAGAAAAAAAGACTTCGGTTTCTGAATTGCGCAAGCAGTACCCTGCCTATTTTATGAGCAAAGAAAAAATAGTGTTGGACCCAAAAGTTGACGTAGATGCCTTACTAGAATCCATGCAACAACATTACCCGAACGAACAAAAGTCTACGATTGACGGACTTAAAATCGATTTAGCCCATGGTTGGATTCACATGAGGAAGTCGAATACGGAACCCATTGTGCGTATTTACACCGAAGCATCTACCCAACAAGAAGCTGATGCGCTTGCCCACACAGCGATGCGACAAATCAGTGAATTGGGTCTTGGATAGGTTTTTTACCCTGATGTTTCCATCGATTGTGCGTCCACATATAACAGTGAGGCTGACGACGAATTTGCGCCTCAACTAAATCCAAATACTTCCGAGTGATCATTCCTTCTGTCAAAGACTTCGGATCATCCGTGATTAATTTTAGTTGAACCCGGTAATAACCCCGTTTGACTTGATCTACCTCCATAAATACAAGCGCGGCATCAACGGCTGTAGCAATAGATTCAGGTCCGGCAAAAACAGGGACTTCAACGCCCATAAAAGATTGCCACATTTTGGCTTTAGACAACAAAGGTGATTGGTCGGCTACCATTCCAAAGAAATGGTGGTCTTTTGCTTGGGCTTGAGCGGAAATGGTTCTGAAAAAATCTTTTTGGGTCACCAGGCCCATGCCCCAATGACTCCTAATTTTGTAGATCGTTTGATCGTAAAATCGATTGTTTACTTTTTGATAAACAGCCATGCCCTGGATATTATGATACAAGGTGATCGAAGACATCCACTCCCAGTTGGCGTGATGAGCACCCAGAACGATCACATTTTTATGGATTAATAAGCTTTTAAGCAGTTCGGGGTTTTCTATGTGAAACTGTTTTTTTATTTGGATTTCAGATAATTTATTTGCCCGAAACATTTCCAAAAGTATATCAAAAAAATGCCTGTAGGCTTGTTTAGCTAGCGTTTTACGCTCCTGAACACTCATCTGAGGAAAACACAGCGCTATGTTTTTGTCCACCAACTTGCTGCGGTAACCCATCAGACCAAAAACTAAACCTGACAGTACATCAGAGACTCCGTAAAACAAACGATGAGGGAGCACTGAAATCAACCAAATCAGGGGATAGGTAGTTAAAAAAATTATTCGCTGGATCATTGGGGCAAATATAGATATATTTGAGTCCTCAACACCCCCAAGGAATGCATCTGCTTTTTTTATTAGTGCTTACTGTCAATATTATAATTAGTTGGAAAGGTTTCAAAGATGGGGATTTCTTTGATCGTTATGCCTTTGATTTAAACGCTGTAAAACGAGGACAACACTGGCGTATGTGGACCTCAGGCTGGTTGCATGTCGATAGCCAACACCTGATTTTCAACATGTTTACCCTCTATTTTTTTGCACCAATAGTAATCCAAACCTTGGGTAGTATTGCCTTTTTAGTAGGCTATCTAGGGAGTTTATACGCTGGTAGCTGGTTGAGTTATCAGATACATAAAAATCAACCAACGTATCATGCGGTCGGTGCCAGCGGTGCAGTAACCGGTATATTATATACATCCATAGCGTTGTACCCAGACATGCAATTGGGCATCTTATTTATCCCAATCCCTTTTTCAGCGTATTGGGTTGGGTTTTTCTACATGATGTATACATTTTACGGGGTGATCAAGAATAATGATCGAATAGGACATACAGCTCATTTTGGTGGCGCGATTTTCGGATTAATTCTGCCGATACTGATGACCCCAAAAATAGTAGAGCAACACCTAGGCCCTGTGACCTTGATGTTGCTCCCTGTATTGGTGTTTTTTATTTGGGCCTATAAAAGGCGTTAGTAGCCAAATAATTGTGTCAATTGAGCCACCAACTCTGGCCCCCTAAGGTCTTTAGCGATGATGACGCCATTTTCATCAAGGATAATCGAAGAAGGAATAGCGCGAATGTTATACAAAGCGACAATTGGCCCGTCAAATAATTGAAGATGTGATAGTTGTGGCCAAATCAATCCGTCATTGGCAATGGCTTCAATCCAATCTTGTTTCTCTTTATCCAAAGAAACGCCGATGATTTGAAAACCATCCTTTTGGTATTTGTTGTAGAGTTCAACTAATTCTGGATTTTGAGCTCTACACGGCTTACACCACGCGGCCCAAAAGTCAATCAGGGTTACTTTGCCCAAGTTTTCATAAAGTTTAATGGAGCTACCATCAGGGGATGGTCCTTCAAAGTCTGGGGCTTTAGCACCAATAGAGGTGTTGAGTTGCGCTTTTAACTGCTCGGCCAACATCACACCTGTACTTGACTTTTTAATGGGTTCGCTCAGCGATTCAAACAGGTCAGACACCTCAGAAACAGGCAACATCATACTCGCAAAAATACGCTCCAACACCAATAGTGATATCAATCCATCTGGGTGCTGTTTGATGAAATTTAGTTCAAAAAGCTGAACTTCGTTTTGGAGAATACCATACTCTTCACGGAGTGCGTTCATGGATTCTTGATCCATCGCAGCCTGTGCTTGACTCATGTCCATAGAAATACCCATAGCGCGCTCGCTAAAAGGAAGTGTTTCTTGCATAAACTTTTGCAAAAGATCATTTTGAGGGGTACCCGTGCTTTTTGCTTCCCGCAAATTATCGCTAGGCACATCAACCTTGATGGCTCCTGGTTCTAAAACAACCGGTATGGCCCCATTGAGGTTTTCGATCAATACATAATGCATTTCAGGGAGTTCCTGCTCACCCTCAAAGGCAAACACCCCTGAAAAAACTTGAGTGGAATCAATAATCTTTTGTTGGGTTTGGTTTTCAATTACTTGAAGATAGACCATGGTGCTGTCTGCGACAGCCGAGGCATTACCTTGAATTGTGTACGAATTTTTGTTGCAGGATGCTAGAATTAACAAAGCCGTTAAGCCTAAAAATCGTGAAAAATTATGGTTCATATATATGTTTTGTGAAGTGTAAAGGTAGGTTGATTCTTTTAATTGATGAAATGCTTATTTTTGAGGCAAATCCATACAAATTTGCAGAACGCGATCTTTTCTCAGCTACAAGAACAACTAGAGGGAAAACTACAATGGGATCAAGGAACCAGGGCCATGTATGCCACAGACGGTTCTGTCTACAGAAAACTACCCTTAGGAGTTGCTTTTCCCAAAGATATTGAGGACCTAAAAAAAATTGTGACTTGGGCACAAACCCACCAAATCAGCTTGATTCCAAGGACTGCTGGGACATCACTAGCAGGTCAGTGCGTGGGAGAAGGCTTGGTAGTAGATGTATCACGTCATTGGACAAAAATCATTGAATTAAATGTTGAAGCGCGCACGGTAGTGGTTCAGCCTGGAGTGATCAGAGACGAGCTTAACGCGTACTTAAAACCATACGGACTGTTTTTCGGTCCAAACACTTCTACGTCAAACCGCTGTATGATTGGCGGAATGGTCGGCAATAATTCGTCCGGAACCACCTCCATAAAATATGGTGTAACCCGGGATAAGGTTGTTTCCTTGGAAGTCTTACTCAGCGATGGGAGCACCACCCAAATAAACGAACTGACTACAGAGCAATGGAAGCAAAAAATTGAACAAGACAATTTTGAAGGTACCCTTTACCGTGGCTTAAAAGACTTACTTGCACCTCGTGAAGTCCAAGAACGGATCGTTGAAGCATTTCCTAAAAAGGAAATACACCGCAGAAACACTGGTTATGCTGTTGATTTATTGTTTGACAGTGAGTTTTTGGGTGGGGATAAACCAGGGATTAATTTAATCCCATTGCTGTGTGGTAGTGAAGGCACACTAGCATTCACCACATCTATCACCTTAAAGCTCGACCCGCTTCCTCCTGCAGTAGGGGCCATGATGGTGACTCATTATCACTCCATAGAAGATTGCCTATCTGATGTATATCCGTTAATGCAAGAGGGATTGTACAGTTGTGAAATGATGGACAAAGTTATTTTGGACTGCACCAAAAACAACCGGGAGCAACAAGCCAACAGATATTTTGTCGAGGGTGATCCAGCCGCTGTGCTCATGCTTGAGGTTAGAGCAGATGATCAAGAACAACTCGAACAAAAATTAGTTCAACTCAATGCCCGAGTAAGTGAGTCAGGACTGAGCTACGCTCAACCAGTGCTAGCTCAAAGTGAAATTACCAAAGCAGAGACATTGCGCAAAGCTGGTTTAGGCCTGCTTGGAAACATGGTAGGTGACCGAAAAGCAGTAGCCTGTATTGAAGATACGGCTGTGGCCTTGGCTGATTTAAAGTTTTTTATAGGGGAATTTTCTGAATTGATGCGCCGCTACAAGCAGGATGCGGTTTACTACGCCCATGCAGGCGCTGGAGAAATACATCTTAGACCGATACTGAATTTGAAGAAATCAGAAGACGTCGTGCTGTTTCGCTCCATAACCACAGAGGTGGCCGCATTGACCAAAAAATATAAAGGTTCATTTAGCGGGGAGCATGGGGATGGTATCGTTCGCGCAGAATTCATTCCTATGCTGATTGGCACTGAAAATTACGAAGTGCTTAAATCTGTAAAAAATCTTTTTGACCCACACCATCTGTTTAATCCTGGAAAAATTGTTGAGGCCTACAAAATGGATGAATCTCTGCGCTATGAAGTAGATCGAGAAGAACCAGAGGTAAACACCTTCCTTGATTTTTCTGACAAATTGGGTATCCTCAGGGCAGCAGAAGCCTGCAATGGTAGTGGGGATTGCCGTAAAACCCACCACGCAGCGGGGGGTATGTGTCCGAGTTATCAAGCTACCAAAGAGGAAAAAGACACCACCAGAGGTCGGGCCAATGTACTGCGTGAGATGATAACTCATGGGGGGATGACAAAACCTGATCACGCAGAAATAGTCAAGGACTCTCTTGATTTGTGTGTAGGCTGCAAGGCATGTGCTAGTGAATGTCCTAGCAACGTAGACATGACCACCATGAAAGCTGAGTTTTTATATCAGTACCAAGAATTAAATGGATATCCGCTAAGAGCAAAGTTTTTTGCCTACAGTGGTGTGATCAACCAAATGGCACAAAAAGTGGCTCCTTTGGCCAATGCAGTCAATGGTTCCTCTTTTTTCTCCAGTTTACTAAAAAAAGCACTGGGTATTGCTCCCGCCAGGCACATACCACGCGTTTATCGTCAGCGTTTTAACCAGATGCATCAATCCTTGTTGGCTCAATATCAGCCCACGGGTAAAGAAGTGGTGTTGTTTATCGATGAGTTCACCAACACACTTGATGTACCAGTAGGTGAGGATGCATTGGCATTGTTAATTCGTTTGGGATATCAAGTGAAGCTCTATCAGGGAGATAGCGGCCGTACTTTTTTATCCAAAGGTTTTTTAAAACAAGCTCAGGACTTGGCCCAAAAAAATCTAAATAATTTATCACCCTACATAGCCAAATCAATGCCCGTTCTGGGTATTGAGCCCTCTGCAGTGCTCAGTTTTAAAGACGAATACCCCCGAATGCTGTCTGGTGATTCTAGGGTAGCTGATCTGGCCAAATCCAGTATGACGATAGAACACTTTTTAGCGCAAGAAGCCGCTCAAGGAACTATATCTTCTAAACAATTCACCAGATCCAACAAAGAAATCAAGGTTCACTGCCATTGTCATCAAAAAGCTTTGGAAAATGCAAAAGACACCTTTGATCTGCTTAACCTACCTGAAAAATACTCTGTAGCCCTAATCAATTCCGGGTGTTGCGGTATGGCCGGTTCATTTGGTTATGAAAAAGAACACTACCAAGTAAGTATGGATATAGGAAATTTACGGTTATTCCCCGCTATACGAAAAGCTGAAAAACACGTTGAAATTGCGGCAAACGGTACGAGTTGCAGGCACCAGATTGAAGACGGAACCAAGAAAAAAGCGAAACACCCGGTTACCCTGCTTTTGGAAGCATTGGCTTAGGGTATTGGCCTTAGATATCAATTCGTTATATTTGTATTTTACCTCATTATGGCAGGAAATTCCTTCGGAACACTATTAAAACTATCAACTTTTGGCGAATCTCATGGTATGGCTATTGGCGGCGTACTTGACGGAGTTCCTCCTGGGATACTCCTGGACATGGAGGCCATTCAAAGAGATTTAGACCGAAGAAAACCCGGGCAGTCTGCCTTAGTTACCCAGAGAAAGGAACCCGATCAAGTTCAACTTTTTTCCGGAATCTTTGAGGGAAAAACTACGGGAACCCCCATTGGATTTGCCATATTTAATACCAATCAAAAATCACAAGACTACACGCACATAGCTGATTCTTATCGTCCATCCCACGCGGATTATGTGTATGACCAAAAATATGGTTTTCGCGATTTTCGGGGTGGGGGTAGAAGTTCAGCTAGAGAAACAGCCGCTCGAGTCGTAGCGGGTGCCCTAGCGAAACAAATTATTCCCTCCATACAAATTCAAGCCTACGTAAGTCAGGTTGGAAATGTATGCCTGGATAAGTCCTACCTAGAATTGGATTTAACGCAAACAGAAACCAACGATGTTCGTTGCCCCGACCCAAAAAAGGCGGCAGAAATGGAGTCGTTGATCAAATCGATAAAAAAGGAAGGGGACACCATTGGTGGGGTGATCGATTGTGTGATTCAAGGAGTACCCGTAGGATTAGGTGAACCAGTTTTTGATAAATTACACGCCAGACTAGGCTCCGCTATGCTTTCGATCAATGCCGTTAAAGGATTTGAATACGGATCGGGCTTTCATGGCGTTACTATGAAAGGCAGCGCTCATAACGATGCCTACCAAACCGATGGTTCCACAGTGACTAACCACAGTGGTGGGGTACAAGGAGGGATTTCGAATGGGATGGATATTTATTTTAGGGTCGCCTTTAAGCCCGTGGCTACATTGATTCAAGCCTACACAACCATCAATAAGTCTGGTGAAGTTATAGAAACCCATGGCAAAGGAAGGCATGATCCATGTGTCGTACCTAGAGCTGTTCCTATTGTTGAAGCCATGGCTGCCTTGGTTATGGCAGACTTTTCACTGATACGCAAAGCACAACTAAACCGCACACATGAATTTTAAAAAACTACCCCTACATTGGAAAATCATGATCGGTATGGTCATGGGGATCTTATTTGCTTTGATGATGAATCAGTGGAGTTCAGGGGCGCTTTGGATCAGTCATTGGATTAAACCTTGGGGAACAATTTTTATCAACGCGCTAAAGCTTATTGCAGTCCCCTTGATACTTGCTTCTTTAATCAAGGGAGTTTCCGACCTAAAGGATGTTTCCAAGCTATCTAAGATGGGAGGTAAAACGATCGGACTTTACCTGATGACCACAGTGATTGCTGTCAGTTTAGGACTTTTGGTGGTTAATATTATTCGACCTGGTCATTCTATTTCGGAAACCACGCGCCTAGAATTGATTGAAAACTACAGTCAGGACGCCTCCCAAAAAATTGAAGCTGCTCGTGCACAACAAGAGGCCGCTCCGCTTCAGGCTATTGTGGACCTAGTACCCGATAATATTTTCAAAGCGGCCAGCGATAACGGAAATATGTTACAGGTCATCTTTTTTGCTCTGTTTTTTGGAATTTCTTTAATGCTAGTTCCCGAGGAGATCGGAAAGCCAGTTAAATCATTTTTTGATTCACTCAATGAAGTGATCTTGAAAATGATTGACTTAATCATGTTGGCGGCACCTTATGGGGTGTTTTCATTAATGGCGGCGTTGGTTGTAGAAGCACCCAGCGTAGACCTGTTTCAAGCCTTGGGCATGTACGCATTGTCGGTGGTCATCGGATTGGCCTTGATGATTGTTTTTTATTGGTTGCTGGTTTATTTATTTACCGGAAAAAAACCTGCGTTCTTTCAATCAGGTATGGGTCCCGCACAATTGTTGGCCTTCTCGACTAGTTCAAGTGCCGCAACGCTTCCAGTGACTATGGAATGTGTAGAAGATCACTTAGGCGTTGAAGAGGAGGTAAGTAGCTTTGTACTGCCCATAGGTGCGACTATAAATATGGATGGAACCAGTCTTTACCAAGCCGTGGCGGCTGTTTTTATCGCCCAAGCTTTTGGCATGGAACTTGGATTTGCCGCTCAATTAGGCATTGTAGCTACGGCTACATTGGCCTCCATAGGCAGTGCTGCAGTACCTGGCGCGGGAATGGTTATGTTGGTGATTGTACTCGCACAGGCGGGTATCCCTGAAGCAGGCCTGGCCCTTATTTTTGCGGTAGATCGACCTTTGGATATGTGTAGAACTGTAGTTAATGTCTCTGGAGACGCCACAGTATCGATGATTGTAGCAAAATCTGTAGGAAAACTTAGGGATTAATTTTCCCTTCCGATTTTTGCGTCAACACACGTCCGTATTTAAGCTGAATCAAACAGTCTTCTTTTTGGGGGGAAAACCACTTTCTACGGTTTTTAGCTATTGCCTCATATAACCAGTCAAATAACGGGTTTTTCAAATACCTCAATCCCTTAAACAGGACGTTATTCGGTCTGATCAAACACAAAGCTTCCAGGACTGCCGCTGACTTCTGGTAGACAACACCCGATGGGTGAATGAGCATAACTGTTTCCTCTGCTAGTGTGTCCCAACCTCGAGATACGAGCAAATCGTTTCCGAAATCACTGTGACTGGACACATAGTTCAATGGGGTTTTTGTGGGAATTGATGAGAGAAATCGCACCGCTTTGTGGCAAAGCCCACAAGTACCATCAAAAATCACAAGTCCACTCATGACTACTTTTTCCTGGAAACAAATTCCAATTGATCCAAATTAACCTTGGTGGTAAAAACACCATAATTTACAGTAGCCTTGTTTTTTTCAATGGCGTCAATGGATCCTATGGCTTTACCGTCAAACATGCGGACCCGATCCCCAACTTGCAGATCCACCATAGGTTTTTCAGGAGCTTTTTCGGCTAGAGCTTGTTTTTTCTTCTTTTCGGCCCTAACCTTAGGCAACTGTGCAATAACCTCTTGTTGCACCTCTTGCAACACTTGTTTTTCTTTTTTCTCGACAACAGTCGACTGTTTTTTTCTTTTGGCGTTTTCTGTTTCGACGAGTTGTAACAAGCCCGAGACTAAGGAACGTTTTTTGGTGTCTTTAAAGTACTGTAGGGCAAGTTGTTCCACTTTTTGACCTAGGGCTAGCACCCGTTGATTGGCGTCGTACAGCTGCTGATATTTCACCAGTTTGTCCTTAATCTTCGCGTTTAACTCGGTCAATCGCTTGGCTTCTTGTTCTGCTTTGTTGGATTGATCTTTGAGCAAACTATCTTGAGCACGAACCTGGGATCTTTCTTGTTGCAATTTGGCAATAGTAGCATCGAAACGCACCTTCCCTTTTTCGATCTTTTTCTTGGCTCGGTTAATCAATCCATAGGGAATCCCATTCTTTTGTGCTACCTCAAAGGTAAATGAACTACCCGCTTCACCCAACACCAATTGATAGGTGGGGGAGAGTGACTGCGCATCAAAAAGCATATTGGCATTAGAGGCAAAAGGCAACTCATCGGCCAACATTTTTAGGTTGGTGTAGTGGGTCGTAATTACGCCATAAGACCCTTTTTGGTAAAATTCCTCTAAAAACGTTTCTGCTAAAGCACCTCCTAATTCAGGGTCTGAACCAGTACCAAATTCATCGATCAAAAATAAAGTCCGTTCGTTGCATTTTTTCAAAAACTCATTCATGTTTTTAAGCCTCGAACTATAGGTGCTTAAATGGTTTTCAATCGACTGATTATCCCCAATATCCGACAATATTTTGTCAAAAAAACAAAGCGTTGTCGCTGGATGCACAGGGATTAATAATCCAGATTGCATCATAATTTGCAACAA
>DFSJ01000006.1:0-3911 GCA_002378585.1 Flavobacteriaceae bacterium UBA3440
AGCGGAGCAGTATTATATCGGATAGGCCACCCTCAGGTGATAGACATTGGTCAATTTAGCCTTAAGCACTTTCTTGACCGCGATAATCTCTTTAAACGTGATGTTGGCATTGATGAACTGATCTCCTTCCACTTGCGTCTGTATGATGCGCTCCACGAAGGAATCTATTTCTTCGTAGGTAGGGTTTTTTAAACTTTTAGAGGCTGCTTCTACAGCGTCCGCCATCATCAATATAGCTGTTTCCTTAGAAAATGGCAAAGGGCCAGGGTACGTAAAATGCTTGATGTCCACTTGAGCGTCGCGTTCCAAGGCTTTTTTATAGAAGTAATACACTTGAGAAGTACCGTGGTGAGTTCGGATAAAATCGATCAATCGATCGGGTAATTTATTTTTCTTGGCTATTTCTATACCATCAGTCACGTGTTCAATGATGATTTGGGCAGACTCGCGGGCACTGATTTCATCGTGAGGATTTACCGAAGATTTTTGATTTTCGGTAAAGTAGCTCGGATTATTCATTTTCCCTAAATCGTGGTAAAGAGCACCTACGCGAACCAACATGGCGTTGGCCCCCACTTCATTGGCGGCAGCCTCAGCCAAGTTGGCTACTTGTAACGAGTGATGAAATGTACCTGGGGCTTTAATGGATAGTTCTTTCAGCAAGGATGAGTTGGTATCTGATAATTCCAACAAAGAAACTTCGGACACTAATCCAAATAGCTTCTCGTAGGCGTAGATTAACGGCTGAACAAATAAAGTGATCATCCCATTTAGGGCAAAATACCCAAAAGTAATCCACTCAATGTTGGTCCAAGTGCCTTCTTGAATCATATGAAAAGAGAGATAGCCGATCATGTATACCAAAGTTATTTGCCCCACAGAAATAAACAGATTGGCACGTTTGTACAATGCGGTTACGGAGAGAATAGTCACTACCCCGGCCATAATTTGCAAGAAGATATACTCAAAGCTGTTGGGCACCACAAAGCCTAAGATCAATACAGTCAACACATGACTAAACAATCCCAATCGGGCATCGAAAAAAGTCTTTAGAATAAGGGGTAATACGCTCAGTGGAACGACAAATAGGTAATCCGCATTGTATTGAACCACCAAAGAAGTGGCCACTACCATAGCGATCATATTAAAAAATATAAAGGTGAGTTGTGTGTTGTCTCTATAAATCTTGGGGCGGTATTTTTTAATAAATAGAAACATCATCAACAAAACCATAGCCACCAGTAAGACATAACCCAAAAGGATAAAAACAGCGTTGTTTTGATTCCAGATATTAGCAGAAAAATGTTGTCTCAATGAGTCAAGTAGGCGATAACTCTCGGTATCAACGACCTCTCCTTTAGCAATAACCAATGTTCCCTTTTGTACAAAACCATTAGTGGTACTCAAAGATTCAATAGCTTGGTCCAATGCTTTTTGAGTGATATCTTGATCCAACAAATAATTCGGCTGAATCATGTCCACGATCATTCCAGATCGGCTTAACGCATCAAAAGTGGATGGGGAAACCATGGAAAATAAGTGTTCTCTGATCCAAGCAACTGCTGATTGAGGAGTAAATAGTTGATCTACCTCTTTTTTACTCGCCACCTGACCTTCCAAAATCCAGACGAAACCTATGCCTTCGGGCACATCCGTTAGTTTGACTACTCCCTTTTCGTATAACTCCTCGATGGTTGAGAAAACCGCTGTACTGTCTTGAAGTAAATTCTCAGCCTGCAACCAGGCCAGGGTTTTGGATTTAATCAGTGGAGCAGCTTCTGGATCGACCACAAAATAAGGAGGTTGCTGGGCACTGATCATCTGCATTTCCTGAGCCCGTTCCTCTTGAGTTTTGAGCACATCAAAATCTATGGGGGCATACAAAGTTTGGTGTTGCCAGGGCTTTCCTTGTTGGAATTCATACTTAAACTGCCCGCCCTTGGGAAAGAAAAATACAATAATGGCAATACTCGCAGCATACAGCAATCCCTTAAAAAGGGTCGATTGGTGGCGATACACCAGGTCAAAACGATTTTTCATAAGCTTAAGTTCAGGTCAAAAATAGCAAATAAGGCGTGAACCTCAATCCTTTGAACCAGATCTCCCCTTTTGGGGAATATTTGTTAATTTAGAGGCTCCAAACTTTGCCTATGCACTCAGTAGTTATTGTGTCCGCCCAACGCACACCCATCGGAAGTTTCTTGGGTGCTTTGAGTACTTGTACAGCCACTTATATAGGCAGCACTGCTATACGAGCCGCATTGGATAAAGTCGCCCTAGCCCCTGAGTTGGTCGAAGAAGTATATGTAGGCCATGTGCTACAAGCTGGTACAGGCCAAGCTCCGGCACGACAAGCAGCGCTGGGTGCGGGAATTTCCCCAAATACACCTTGCACAGCGATCAATAAAGTATGTGCCTCTGGACTCAAAGCCATTCTTTTGGCTACCCAATCCATTCAATTAGGTGATCGATCCATTGTAGTCGCAGCAGGAATGGAATCCATGAGCCTGGCACCTCACCTAGCCCCCATGCGCAACGGCACAAAATTTGGCTCATTAAATTTATTGGATGCGATTCAAATCGATGGGCTACAAGATGCCTATGCGTTAAAACCCATGGGTGTATTTGCCGATCAATGCGCGCTAGACCACGATATTTCGAGGGAAGATCAAGACGCGTATGCCTTAAACTCATACCACAGAGCGCAACAAGCTTGGGATAAAGGTTTATTTGACAATGAGGTATCACCTGTAGTCGTCCATGGCCCTAAAGGGCAGACCAACATCGTTGATCGAGATGAAGAGTTCACTAAAATAGTTCCTGAAAAAATGGCTGGACTAAGGCCTGCATTTACCTCCGATGGCTCAGTCACGGCGGCCAATGCTTCCACCATCAATGATGGAGCCGCTGCTTTGGTGCTGATGAGCGAGCAGAAAGCCAGGGAACTCAACTTAAAGCCATTGGCCTACATAAGGGGTTATGCAGATGCTGCACTGGCCCCTGAACAGTTTACCATTGCTCCTTCTAAAGCGATCCCTCTGGCAGCACAAAAAGCGGGCATTTCCTTGGATCAAATAGATCTTTTTGAAATCAATGAGGCCTTTTCTGTGGTTGCGTTAGCCAACAACAAGTTACTGGGCATAGACCACAACAAAGTAAATACTGTTGGTGGAGCCGTTGCGCTAGGCCATCCACTCGGTTGTTCCGGAGCTAGAATTGCCACCACTTTGATTCATCAGCTGATCAATCGCCAAGAACGATGGGGAGCAGCAGGCATCTGCAATGGTGGAGGAGGCGCCAGTGCCTTGATTATTGAAAACGCTACATTATAGGATGATTGGAATTTGCACGCAGAGCGTACTCCCTGTATATAGTTTATGTGAATCCCCAGCACCTTTGGTTAACCAAATGCTCTACGGCGAATGGTATCATGTTATTGAGCTGAGGAAGCATTGGGTCAAAATTAAACATGGGCTGGATGGATCTGTAGGTTGGATATCCGTGAAACAACACTACCCCCTAGCTGAAAACATCAACCCACCCCAAATAACCTCCATAAATTTCGTTCTTGATTTAATCAGCTCAATACATAAATCAGACGGGGCATTATTGCCTATAGTTTTGGGGTCAATAGCCGAACACGCTTCGCTGTGTGGTGACCCAAGTCCATCTATAAACAAACCACCTTCCAATAAATTATCTGTTGTCGACAATGCGTTAAAATACATCCACGCTCCTGAACTTTTTGGCGGTCGTACCCCCTGGGGGATCGATGCGGGTGCCTTAACTCAAATGGCCTATCGACTAGCGGGCATTCACCTAAAAAGAACACCCTTAGAACAATCAACCCAGGGTATTGCATTGAGTTTTATCGAAGAAAGTGAGCCTGGCGACCTTGTTTTTTGTGACAA
>DFSJ01000006.1:4238-15923 GCA_002378585.1 Flavobacteriaceae bacterium UBA3440
CATGTGTACGGAAAAGTGCGTATTGATCGAATCGACCACACGGGGATATTTAACCCACAAATGCGACAATACACGCATTCTTTAAGGGTCATCAAACATATAGAACGACCATAAAAAAACCCCGCATCGAGCGGGGTTTTTACCTTTAGACAGTGCAATACTATTGCTCTAGAGCTTCTTGAAGTCTTTTGAAGTTGACAAAATCACCCAAGGCGCCATAGATGTTTTTTAATTGCTCCATCAAGTCTCTGTCACCAACATTGACCTTTAAAGCAGCCTCAAGAACATCTGCTCCTTTTTTAAAGAAACCGTCTTTTTGTTCTTTTAATGCATCGTACTTAGCAATCTCTTTAGCTGAAGAACCGCGGATGCTGTTCATTTGCTCAATCAGACCGTTACCTTCGTTTACGTAGGCAGTTGATAGGTTTAAGTAAGCATTGATATAATTTGGATCAATGTCAATCGCTTTTTGATAGGCAGCACGGGCAGCGTCCATGTCGTTTTGTTCCATGCTGATCACTCCGATGTTGTAGTGAAGATCAGCATTATTAGGATCCAGCTCAATAGCCTCATTCATCAATGATTTAAACATTTCCTTATCGCCCAGCTTAAAATAAAGATTAGCGTGGTTTAGAATTAAAGAAACATCTTCTGGATTATTTTTACGCGCCTCCACATAAGCATTCATCGCCAAATCATCGTTGCCTTGTTGGGTGTAAATCAAAGCGATGTTTTTGATGATTTCGCTTCTTTTTGAAGGTGTTTTCTCGTCTTTAGGCTCATCATAGGTACCCGCCTTAACCATCAAGTCACGCTGTGATTGTGGCATATCAACACGTTCTCCAGTTTCTTTATCGCGAGCAGAGTAACGGGTCTCTGAACCATCATAGTTGATGTCCTTAAGTATGTGGTAATACTTTAAGGCAGCATCGTAATCTGTTCCACTGACAGCCGCGCTGGCTGCGTAGTATAGGTAGAGCGTGTCTTTAGGGCTCAAGGTGTAGCTTTTATACAGCTTACCCGCAGAAACAGCATAATTCCCTGCCTCATTATCTTTGACCGCCGCATTGACTAAATCCACTGAAATCATCGCCATTTTTTCAGCGATGGCCTCGGTCAATTTAGGCTTTCCAGAAGACTTATCCGTCTCAGCCAATTTGTTATAGGCTTCAATGGCTGAATCAAAATTTCCTTGATCATCTGATTTAGCTTTTGCGTAATAAGCATCGGCCAGTGTTTGATAAAAGGTCAACGCGGTTTTTGGGTCAGTGGAAGCTACGGTGTTTGATGCTCCTTCTAGGGCAGAGATAGCCGTTGCCGCATCTCCAGCTTTCAACGCTTTTTGTGCCGTTTTAATTTCTTCTTTTTGTGCGAAAGCCCAGGTAGATACCCCTAGTGCTGCCAGCATTAAAAAACTCTTTTTCATAAATTATCAGTTGTTGTTTTTTTAGTTTATTGTGCATCATCGGAGTGCCCCATATCTGGAGTCACTTCAATTTCATTGATATCAGCAGCATCAACCTCTTCCTCGCGGACCACTTTGGCCACCGCTGCGATAGAATCATTATCCCTGATATTGATCAGACGAACTCCTTGAGTAGCGCGTCCCATAACCCGTAAATCATCTACATTGAGGCGAATAGCGATTCCTGACTTGTTGATAATCATCAAATCATCCGTATCATCCACATTTTTGATCGCTACTAAGAAACCTGTTTTTTCAGTGATTGAGATAGTTTTTACGCCTTTTCCACCTCGATTAGTGATTCTGTAATCTTCTATACTAGAGCGTTTACCGTATCCCTTTTCGGATACCACCAAAATATCTTCATCGAAATTGTTGACCGTAACCATGCCGATAACCTCGTCTTGATCGTCAGCCAAAGTAACACCGCGTACACCGGAGGCATTTCTTCCCATCGGTCTGGTTTTACTCTCTTCAAATCTAATCGCTTTACCTGAACGCAATCCGATCAACACCTGACTGCTTCCAGTAGTCAACTTGGCTTCCATCAACTCATCCCCATCCCTGACGGTAATGGCATTAATCCCATTGACACGTGGTCTAGAGTATGACTCTAAAGAGGTTTTCTTAACAATACCCTGACGGGTGGCCATCATTACATAATGACTGTTTACATAGTCGGTATCTTTTAGGTCTTGTGTGCATATAAAGGCCTTGACCTTGTCGTCTGGGGTGATGTTAATCAAATTTTGAATCGCTCTTCCCTTGGATGTTCTGCTTCCTTCAGGAATTTCAAATACGCGCATCCAAAAACATTTTCCGGATTGGGTAAAGAACAACATGTATTGGTGGTTGGTACCCACAAATAAATGCTCTAAGAAATCTTCGTTTCTCGTGGAAGAAGCTTTTTGGCCGACCCCACCCCTATTTTGGGTTTTGTATTCTGAAAGCGGTGTTCTCTTGATGTATCCCGCATGCGAAATAGTGATAACCACTTGCTCATCCGGAATCATGTCCTCCATACTTAAATCACCACCTGCATAATTGATCTCAGATCTTCTGGCATCGCCAAAACGATCTTTAACCTCTTGAAGCTCCTCTTTGATAATTTGCATTCTGCGCTCTTTGCGGGCCAATATATCTTTAAGGTCTGCAATCGTCTTGATCACCTCTTCATATTCGGCGCGCAATTTATCTTGCTCAAGACCTGTTAGTTGACGCAAACGCATTTCAACGATCGCTTTCGACTGAGCCTCGGATAATTTAAATCGCTCCATTAATGCAGCGCGTGCGTCATCAGGATTACTCGCTGCGCGGATGATTTTGATGACTTCATCTATATTGTCGGAGGCTATAATCAACCCCTCCAAAATATGCGCGCGTTCTTCTGCTTTTCTGAGTTCAAATTCGGATCTGCGTACCACGACCTCATGCCTGTGGTCTACAAAATGAACAATCATGTCTTTGATGTTCAACATCTCAGGTCGTCCATTGACCAATGCGATGTTGTTCACGCTAAACGAAGATTGTAACGCAGAAAATTTATACAGGGTGTTTAAAACTATGTTGGGTACCGCGTCCTTTTTCAGCACAAAAACAATACGCATACCCTTTCGGTCAGATTCATCGCGAATTGTGGAGATGCCTTCGATTTTCTTTTCGTTGACCATATCGGCGATCTTTTTGATCAGATCAGCCTTGTTTACTTGATAAGGAATTTCGGTAACGATGATGCACTCTCTTCCATGGACTTCTTCCATCTCAGCTTTGGCGCGTACAACAACCCTTCCCCTACCTGTTTTAAATGCTTCTATTACGCCATCATAGCCATATATAATTCCTCCCGTTGGAAAATCTGGAGCTTTAATATGGGTGATAATTTCTTCGATCTCAATATCGTTGTTGTCAATATAAGCGTGAATGCCATCTACTACCTCTGTAAGGTTGTGCGGAGGCATATTGGTGGCCATACCTACAGCGATACCGGAAGCTCCGTTAACCAACAGGTTAGGAATACGCGTGGGTAGTACTTTGGGCTCCTTCAAAGAGTCGTCAAAGTTGAGTTGGTGATCGACTGTGTCTTTGTCGATATCTGCCAACATATCCTCGGCTATACGACGCATACGCGCTTCCGTATATCGCATGGCTGCGGGACTATCTCCGTCCACAGAGCCAAAGTTACCTTGACCGTCTACCAACATATAACGCAAGCTCCATTCCTGAGCCATACGCACCATGGTATCATAGACCGAACTATCTCCGTGTGGGTGATACTTACCAAGTACTTCCCCGACAATTCTAGCGGATTTTTTGTAAGCGGTGTTTGAACGAACTCCCAATTCATGCATACCAAATAGCACGCGACGGTGAACTGGTTTTAGCCCATCCCGTACATCGGGAAGTGCTCTTGAGACAATCACAGACATCGAGTAGTCGATGTAGGCTGATTTCATCTCATCATCAATGTTAATCGGTATTAATTTTTCTCCTTCTGCCATATCAATAAGCGCATTTTGTCACTCTAAAAATGATCAGGCCAATATACACAAATCCTAGGGTATAGAGCCGCGCATAGCTTGTTTTATTGTAGAATTTATCAACAGAAATATAAAGAGTCATTCACCAAACCACACTGTCGGTATGGCTGAAGATTTGTCAGCCCCTATCCAATGTGCACAACTTAGGCACCATCCTTGCTAGAAAAGTGATTGAATATGTTTAATTTTATCCCAATAATACCTGATTATGGACGATAATTTTTCACCAAGGGTCAAAGACGTCATCGCTTACAGCAAAGAAGAAGCACTCAGATTGGGTCACGATTTTATTGGGACTGAACACTTGATGCTGGGACTTCTCAGAGATGGCAACGGCAAAGCTATATCAATTCTAGAGGCATTGGCCGTAGATCTGGAGCAACTCAGAAAACGGATAGAAACCCTTAATCCTCCCGTAGAAAGCGCCCAGATCATTCGACAAGATCAAAAAAATCTTCACTTGACTCGTCAAGCAGAACGCGCCCTGAAGACTACTTTTCTCGAAGCCAAACTCTTTCAGAGCAATTCCATCAATACAGCTCATTTACTGTTGTGTATCCTGAGGAATGAAAATGACCCAACCACCAAACTATTGAATAAATTGTTGGTGGACTACGAAGGAGTTAAAGAACAATTTAAGTCGATGATCACCAACGACAGCGACTATGCCGACGAACCCAATGCCTCATTTGATTCTGATGCGGACGATCAAGAAAAGGAGAATCCACAGAGCGGAAACGCCTCTGCTACGGCAAAATCGACTTCTAAGTCGAAAACACCTGTGCTTGATAATTTTGGCAAAGACCTCACCAAAATGGCTGAGGAAAACAAGTTAGATCCCGTGGTTGGTCGCATTAAAGAGATTGAACGCGTATCTCAAATATTGAGTAGACGCAAAAAAAACAATCCCTTGCTCATCGGAGAACCGGGAGTAGGAAAAAGTGCCATTGCTGAAGGCCTTGCCTTGCGGATCGTTCAGAAAAAAGTTTCTAGGGTACTCTACAACAAACGCGTAGTTACTTTGGATCTAGCCTCTTTAGTGGCTGGCACAAAATACCGCGGTCAGTTTGAAGAACGCATGAAGGCGGTAATGAATGAGGTAGAAAAAAATGATGATATCATCTTGTTTATCGATGAAATTCACACCATTGTTGGTGCTGGTGGGGCCACAGGAAGCCTTGACGCATCGAATATGTTTAAACCCGCTCTAGCTAGAGGAGAAATTCAATGTATTGGTGCTACTACCCTGGATGAATACCGTCAATACATTGAAAAGGATGGAGCTCTAGAGCGTCGTTTCCAAAAAGTAATTATTGAACCAACTACTGAAGAGGAAACCATTGAGATTCTTCACAACATTAAATCAAAGTACGAAGATCACCACCAAGTTTCCTACACGCCTGAAGCCATACTCGCTTGTGTTCAATTGACCACGAGATACATGAGTGATCGGTTTTTGCCGGACAAAGCCATAGACGCCCTGGATGAGGCAGGATCAAGGGTGCACATCAATAACATGCATGTACCCAAAGAAGTCATCGACTTGGAAAAACAACTCGAGGCAGTACGCGAAGAGAAAAATGCTGTAGTTAAAAAACAGAAATACGAAGAGGCGGCCAAACTCAGAGACGACGAAAAAAAGATCGAGAAAGAACTAGCGATCGCCCAAGAAAGATGGGAAGAAAACGCCAAACTACACCGGGAAACAGTTACTGAGGAACACGTGGCCAACGTAGTTTCAATGATGAGTGGTATCCCTGTAACTCGAGTCGCACAAGCAGAAAGCGCCAAGCTGGCTGAGCTTCCCCAATTGATTCAATCCAAAGTAATCGGACAACCTGACGCGGTAATCAAGGTGGCCAAGGCCATTCAGCGCAACAGAGCAGGTTTAAAAGACCCCAACAAACCCATTGGTTCCTTCATATTTTTAGGTCAAACTGGTGTAGGAAAAACTCAATTAGCTAAGGTCCTGGCTAGAGAATTATTTGATTCTGAGGATTCACTAATCCGGATTGACATGAGTGAGTATATGGAAAAATTTGCCATATCTAGACTCGTGGGGTCACCTCCTGGTTATGTGGGCTATGAAGAAGGCGGTCAACTAACCGAAAAAGTACGCAGAAAGCCTTATGCCGTGATTTTGTTGGACGAGGTAGAAAAAGCTCACCCGGACGTTTTCAACATGCTGCTTCAAGTTCTTGACGACGGTTATCTGACGGACAGCTTAGGCCGCAAGATTGATTTTAGAAATACCATCATTATTATGACGTCTAACATCGGATCTCGTCAGCTGAAAGATTTTGGATTAGGGGTGGGATTTGGTACGGCCGCTAAGATGGCTCAATCAGGAGATCATGCCAAAGGGGTCATTGAAAATGCCTTGAAAAAAGCTTTTGCGCCAGAATTTCTCAACAGAATTGACGATGTAGTTGTTTTTAATAGTTTGGAGAAAAACGATATTGAGAAAATCATTGATATTGAATTAGTTAAGCTGATCGATCGCATAGAATCTTTAGGCTATCAAATAAAACTAAGCGAGGCCGCTAAAAGCTTTATCGCAGAAAAGGGATTTGATCCTCAGTATGGCGCTAGACCTTTAAAACGGGCTATTCAAAAATATGTCGAAGATGTTTTGGCAGAGCAAATCATCCTCTCCCAAATGTCCCAAGGCGACGCTATAGCACTTGATTGGCATGAGGGCGATACTGAATTAAACGTACGTATAGAAAAGGGAACAACCGCTTTGTAAATACTTAATTATTGGTTTTCAACCCTTAGTATTAAGGGTTGTTTAACTTTTAATGTCGGTTTTTTTCATATTCACAAAAAATCAGCTAGTCTAGGTACTCCCGTTTGATTTTAATTACATTTGGGCCATATCCATTTGAGTTATGGCCTTTTCCGGCATTTTTACTTTCCCTACAAGTACCTTGACTACAGGTACTACAGCTCCGATGACTACCCCTTGGGGGTAACGCTATATTTTCCTCGGACCTTACTTTATTACTTACTCATCTTTATCCCATATCAACATGTTGGTTCTTAAATTCGGCGGCAGTTCAGTAGCCCACGAGTCTGCAATACGTCAAGTTGCACAGATCATTCAATCATACGCTCAAAAAGAGCGCGTCACTGTAGTAGTATCCGCCATGGGCGGAATTACCGATTTATTAGTAAATGCATTAAATAGTGCTTCAAACCGAGAAGCCACCTACCAGACCTTAATCAATGAAATAGAAAAAACCCACCTTGATGCCGTAAAATCCCTTATTCCTGTATCGATACAAAGCGGAGTCATCAGCCGGATGAAACAAAGTGTCAATCAATTGGATGCACTCCTAGAAGGCGCCTACCTAATAGGAGAAACGACACCAAGACTCAGCGACCAAGTTTTGGCCTATGGGGAGCTTTTATCCAGTGAAATTATGGCCGCTTACCTGCAGAGTTTGGGCATAGATTTAACCTATTGGGATGCGCGTTTATTGATCCGTACCAACAGCCAACACGGCAAAGCTCAAGTGGATACAGCAACTACATATAGCGCGCTACAACAAGCAGCCGCTTCAGGTCATCAGGTCCAAATCATGGGTGGGTTTATTGGGTCAGATGCCTCGGGCCACACAACTACCTTAGGAAGAGGAGGTTCCGATTACTCAGCCTCTTTGGCAGCTGCAGGTTTAAGCGCTCGTGAATTATTGATTTACACGGATGTGAGTGGGATGTTTACTGCACACCCTCAATGGGTTAAATCTGCCAAACCCATTGAAGAAATTTCCTATGAGGAAGCTATGGAGCTTTCGCATTTTGGCGCTAAAGTGCTCTACCCGCCAACCATACAGCCTGCCATGGCTGATGGGATACCTTTGCGCATCAAAAACACATTTGCCCCAGAAGACCCCGGGACCTTAATCAGTGCGACTGGAGGTAAGAAACAAAAAACAGTTCGCGGCATAAGCCATATACCCAATATGGCTCTAGTTTCACTGGAGGGACCTGGTATGGTGGGAATTCCAGGGATTTCTCAAAAGTTTTTTTCTGTGCTTTCACAAGCACAGATCAATGTGGTTTTGATCACCCAAGCTTCCTCAGAACACTCAATAACTATTGCTATTGCCTCCGTGGATGCTCAAAAAGCTGTTGATGTAGTTAATGAAGCGTTTAGTTACGAGAGGAAACAGGGGATGATTAACAAACTCATTCCAGAGATGGATATGGCTATATTGGCCTTAGTTGGGGACCAAATGAGAAGTCACCAGGGACTCAGTGGTAAGATGTTTCAAACTCTTGGACGAAATAATGTGAATATTCGCGTGATCGCCCAAGGGTCATCAGAACGCAATATTTCGGCGGTAATTGCTGAAAAGGATGTGCCCAAAGCGATTAATGCGCTTCATGAAACTTTTTTTGAAGCCCAGACCAAACAGATCAACTTATTCATCATGGGGGTAGGAACTGTCGGGAGTCAATTATTGGCGCAATTGGAAAGCCAAAGCGATTACCTACAAAATCACCTGCAGCTTCAGGTTAGGGTGGTCGGCATGGCCAATTCAAAAACTATGTGTTTCGATGAATCTGGAATTGAATTATCCCAATGGGCCAATTTACTCGCTGGGGGTACAGTGAGTTCGCTAGATGGCTTTGCTCAGGAAGTTAAACGCCTTAACCTAAGAAATTCAATTTTTGTCGATAATACAGCCAACGCTGAGGTAGCCAACTCCTACCCCACTTATCTCTCAAACAGTATTTCTGTAGTCACCTGTAATAAAATAGCATGTTCAGCTTCATTTGACTATTACCTGCAATTGCAAGAGCTCTGTGGAAAATACCAAGCTTCTTTTTTATACGAAACCAATGTAGGAGCAGGTTTGCCTATTATTGATACCATAAAAAACATGGTGGCCTCTGGGGATAGAATACATCGAATACAAGCCGTTTTGTCGGGAAGCCTGAATTTTATATTTCACCACTATCAAGGGGATGATTTTGCTGCTGTGGTGGGGCAAGCTCAAGAAAAAGGGTATACGGAGCCAGATCCTAAAATTGATCTAAGCGGAGTTGATGTCATGCGTAAAATATTGATTTTGGCTCGGGAAGCTGGACTTGAATTAGAAATGAGCGATATTCAAAACAACTCTTTTCTATCTCCTGAAGCTTTGGCCACACATAACAATCAGGATCTGTATGCACAATTGATTAAGGATGAAACTAAAATGCATCAATTGTGGCAAAATGCCCAGGATCAAGGGGCTAAACTTAAATACACCGCACTACTCGATGGGCAAAAGGCCCGTGTAGGTATTGAAGTAATCCCTAAAGATCACCCATTTTTTCACTTGCCGGGAAGTGATAATATCGTACTATTATATTCTGCGCGTTATCCGACAAGTCCCATGGTCATTCAAGGTGCAGGTGCGGGTGCAGCAGTTACCGCGTCGGGTATTTTTGCTGATATAATTCGTGCCTCAAAACAGGAATAGATGAAAAAGCTAAGTTTATTTTCACCAGGTACCATTGCCAATATCTCTTGTGGTTTTGATGTGTTGGGTGTCGCTCTAGATGAGGTTGGTGATGTAATGCATTTTGAAGTAACCGACAAACCAGGTTGGCAAATCAGCGAGATTAAAGGTGCAGACCTTCCTTTGGATGTAGCCAAAAACACGGCAGGTGTTGCTGGGCTTAGTCTGCTTAATACCTATAAATCTCAAGGGGGTGATCCACCTGGGTTTAGTTTAATGATTGAAAAAAACATCAAGGCGGGAAGTGGAATCGGATCCAGTGCAGCCAGCGCTTCAGGCGCTGTTTGGGGTCTAAATGAGTTATTGAACAGGCCGTTTTCTCCCCTTGAATTGGTTTCGTTTGCCATGGAGGGAGAAAAACTAGCCAGTGGTGTGGCCCATGCGGATAATGTGGCCCCTGGTATCTTTGGCGGATTTACATTGATTCGTTCCTATGAACCATTGGATATAGTGGCACTACCCTGCCCTGATGACCTGTATGCTGTGGTGCTTCATCCGCAAATTGAAATTAAAACACAAGATGCGCGCAGTATCTTAAAAACGCAATTAAGCTTGCGCCAGGCAACTACCCAATGGGGAAATTTAGGTGGATTGATCGCTGGGTTGTATACCAATGATTACGGATTAATCTCCAGATCATTGGTCGACGTGGTTGTAGAGCCCATTAGATCGCTGCTCATCCCTGGCTTTGATGAACTTAAAAAAACCATGCTGGAGTCCGGTGCTTTAGGAGCGGGAATTTCAGGCTCTGGCCCATCCGTATTTGGCCTAGCGCAAGGTAACGACCAAGCGCGATCTATCGCTCAAGCCATTGAGATAAACTACCGACAATGGGGCATTGATTTTGAGGTACACTGTGCCAAAATCAACACACAAGGAATTAAAATGATTCAAGCTTAAACGGCTCTTTTATGATATACAAAAGTCTGAGTAACCCCAAACTTACCGCGAGTTTTAAAGAAGCAGCCACTACAGGAATTGCCCCTGATCGGGGTCTGTATTTTCCGGATCATTTACCTGTATTGGGTAAATCTTTTTGGTCCGCATATACCACTATGGACAAAAAGGAATTGGGATTTGAAGTGATGAAACATTTTGTCGGTAACGACATAGATAAAAATACACTCGCTGAAATTGCTTTTTCAGCTATAGACTTTGACCTTCCCGTAGTACGGTTAGATGACCATATAGGTGTATTAGAATTATTTCATGGACCAACACTGGCTTTTAAGGATGTTGGCGCCCGATTTATGGCGCGTTGTTTGGGGTATTTTTCTGCACAAAACGGTGAAAAAACAACAGTCTTAGTAGCTACTTCTGGGGATACTGGCGGTGCAGTGGCCGATGGTTTTTTGGGGGTGTCCGGCGTGGAAGTAGTTATCCTCTACCCCAGTGGTAAAGTAAGCCCCTTACAGGAAAAACAACTTACCGCGCTGGGTCAAAATATAAAAGCTATCGAAGTGCTCGGTTCATTTGATGATTGTCAAGAAATGGTGAAAACCGCATTTGTCGATCAACAAGTGAGATCTACCCGCAAATTAACCTCAGCCAACTCGATTAACGTAGCGCGTTGGCTACCCCAGATGTTGTATTATTTTGTAGCCTTGCAACAAAAAAAACCTACGGACAAACCATGGGTAATCAGTGTTCCCTCAGGAAACTTTGGCAATTTATGTGCAGGTTTTGTGGCCCAAAAACTAGGCCTAGAAGTGGCGCATTTTATCGCGGCGACCAACAGTAACAAAACAGTCCCCGATTTTCTAAACTCCGGGGTATGGACCGATAGAACATCCGTGGCGACGCGATCAAATGCCATGGATGTAGCCCATCCCAGCAATTGGATTCGTATAGAGACCTTGCATGACCACGACCTCAATAAATTAAGAAATCATATAAGCAGTTATTCCTTTACTGATGCTCAGACAATGGACGCCATGCAAAGGGTTTACCATCAATACAATTATGTAGCTGACCCACATGGAGCTATTGGTTACCTAGGACTTGAGCGCTATCTTCATGAAAAGCCAAACCACTTTGGTGTATTTTTAGAAACCGCTCATCCCGTTAAGTTTACGGAAGTAGTTGCCGAAGCCTTGGGGTTCTCCCCGGAACTCCCTGAAGGATTACAGCGTTTAATGCATTCGGAAAAAAAATCTACCGTCATCAA
>DFSJ01000127.1:0-1367 GCA_002378585.1 Flavobacteriaceae bacterium UBA3440
TGTTTTGTTGCCGTACTTAAAAATTCGTGAGGCGTTTCAGTTCTTTTAAGCGCTAGATGCGCGGCCAACTCAAAAGCCAGTAGTTGATTGTCTGGGGTTAAGCTCCACCGCAATAAATCAATTAAAAAACGCACATCCGGATGCTGACCCACTAAAAGTGATTCAGCAGAAACCACAGGCATCCCCAGTTCGTTGAGTAATTTCGCTGAAGCTACAGCTTGTTTGTTATTGCGCGTCAATACACAGATATCCCCATAGGAGTATCCCAACGATAAAGCGTGCTTGATACAGTCAAGACCTTCATCCAGAAAAGCTTGTTGGGTGTCTTCAGTCTCTTGGGAGTCAATAAATCTAAATGAAACCCAACCTTCTTTTTGGTTGTGGATTTTTTGAACCACATCGTTTTCATATAAAGCCCGATACGGCTCATAGCTTAAATACTGGCTCAGGAAAGGGAACAATTCATTGTTGACGCCAACAATAGTTCCACTGCTCCGATAATTCGTGTTCAGGGACTTAATCGCTGGTTTAGCCAAAAAGGGGGTTGCTTTTTGACTGGTTAGGTCAATAAGCTGATTCACATCACCGCCCCGCCAACGATATATAGATTGTTTTGGATCTCCGACCAGTAGTAAGCTTCCGGCTTCGTCGCTCCATCCCTCTTTTTGAAGGGTATGGTCGATTAATGGCACTAGATTCTCCCATTGAAGCACTGAGGTGTCTTGAAACTCGTCGATGAAAAAATGGCTGTATCGATCTCCCAACCTTTCGTAGATAAATGGGGCAGGTTGATCCTTGATTTCTTGGGCAATTAACTGGTTAAATTGACCGATGGGCAACCATTGCCTTTCGACACATAACTGGTGGATGGCCCCGGAAATAGTTCTGATTACGGACAGCGGCAACAGATTTTTGTACTTGTTTTTTGCGAGTTCAATATCGTGGCGCGTTTGGACTAATTCTTGAACAGCTTCAGTCAGCTCAATCTTCCATGCGTTGATCAGTTCCTTTTGGCTTGACGCTGTTTTTTTGTTGTAGGGGTCCGTTTCACCAAAATTTTCCAACCACTGAGCATCTTTAATTTTTTCCATCCCGTCTCTGGAAATTTCTTCTAGCCATTTAGGCAATGAAGAACGGGTAAAAGAGGTGTGCTCGATTCCTTTTTGGTCCATCTGAGCCAATAAAGATTTTGCTTTTTGGGCGCGAGTTTCTGAGTGTTTAATCCAATCGCTCTTCAGCTGTTTTTTTAATCCTTTAAGGGCTTTTGGGTCTGCACTCTGGGCGGCATCCATTCCAGAACCATGCAGTTCTTCAAACAGCATCATGCCCACTTTTTTCAAATTTTGACTGGGATCCCAACTGGTATT
>DFSJ01000127.1:1690-2250 GCA_002378585.1 Flavobacteriaceae bacterium UBA3440
ATCGATACCGATCTGATCCATGAGCAGTTCTACCCCTTGTGTGACGAGTTCACCCGTGTCCAAGATCACCTCAAAATCAGGAGGTAACTTTAGGTCTTTTCCGAAAGTTCTCAGGATACGGTGGTTGAATTTGTCAATGGTCGATATGTCAAAAAAGGCAAAATGATGCAAAAGCTCTTTCCCTCTCTTTCTGGCCCTAGCCCTGAGCAAGGCAGGATCGATATCCAGGGTTTTCTGTACCGCATCAAAAAGATCTGTGGAACCTTTGGGTTGATGACCAAAATCGTACAGGGCCTGTAGGATCCGCTTTTTCATCTCCCCCACCGCTTTATTGGTAAAGGTCAAGGCCAATATATTTTTAAAGGCCAATGGACGCTCATCTTCCAAAATAAGCGCTAAGTAGGATTGGGCCAAGGCAAATGTTTTGCCTGACCCAGCGGATGCACTATAAATTTGGTAGGGAGCCATCATATACCCATGCAAATTAATCAATCCAACCCATAACCTGAAGGTCATTTGGTCAAAACAGAGGGGTATTTCTTAACATTTTCATAGGGTAG
>DFSJ01000127.1:2582-3118 GCA_002378585.1 Flavobacteriaceae bacterium UBA3440
TTTGAACTACCCGCACTGGCTTATGCATATGACGCATTGGCCCCACATATGGACGCCCGCACTATGGAAATCCACCATACCAAACACCACCAAGCCTACACCACCAATTTGAATGCCGCCATCCAAGGCACTGCTTTGGAGGGACAATCTATCGAAGAAATTTTAGGAGGTTTAGATTTAAATAACGCACCTGTGCGCAACAATGGAGGTGGTTTTTACAACCATAATTTGTTTTGGTCTTGTATGAGCCCTCAGGGAGGTGGTCTGCCGACTGGCGCACTAGCCCAGGCAATCGACGCTTCATTTGGCTCGTTTGACGCATTTAAAGACGCTTTTTCCAAAGCCGCCGCTACCCGATTTGGTTCTGGATGGGCTTGGCTTTGTGTTCAGCCAGATGGCAGTTTAGAGGTCTGCTCTACCGCTAATCAGGACAATCCTTTGATGCCGGGAATCGGATGTGGAGGTTTCCCTATTCTAGGTTTAGATGTTTGGGAACACGCCTATTACCTAAATTACCAAAACAGACGTCCAGATTA
>DFSJ01000103.1:0-4129 GCA_002378585.1 Flavobacteriaceae bacterium UBA3440
CAACTGGCCAGTTTGGCTACTCAACCCTGGAATGACTGGGTCAGCCTTAAAGGTGTGGGCACGGTCAAAGCAGTACGTCTAGCTGCGGCTATGGAGCTAAGTCGCCGTATCCCCTTAGATCCATCCATTACTCGTTGTGCGTTAACGAGCAGCCAGGACGTGTATCAGTTGCTCAAGCCCAAGCTAGCCCACCTGCCCCATGAAGAGTTTTGGGTGCTTTACCTCAACAATGCCCATAAGTTATTGTATATGCATCGACTGAGTCAGGGGGGCATCACCGCTACCTATGTGGATATTCGATTGTTGCTCAAAGAGGCACTGCAAAGACACGCAGTGGCCATTGTGGTGGCCCACAACCATCCTTCAGGTCAGTTGCAGCCTTCGCTTCAGGACAGAGAACTCACAGAAAAAATTAAAAAGGCTGCAGAGTTAATCGATATAAAGTTGTTGGATCATTTGGTGATTACCCATCAGGAATACTTGAGTTTTGCCGATCAGCATTGGTTGTAAATCCCTATTTTTGGGTCCATGGCAGAGGATTTACTTGTTTACACCCCTGAAGTCACCATAAGGCTGCGCTATGTAGCCCAACAATTCTTTGGACGTATTCTTGGAATTAAATTTACCCTAACTACAGACCGAATTGCTTTTGTGGAACGTTCAGGACCAAAACTCGCCTATACCAAACAGAATTTAGGTACAGGGTTATGGATGAGATGCCACGATTTGCTTTTTGATGGAGGTATTGAGGATTACCCCATTGCTGTGGTGGACTGGGGGGGGCTCCCTTGTTTTTTTCAAACCGCGGAACAAGAATCAATATCGTGTGATCTGTTGGCCGCTTCATTTTATTTGTTGACCCGGTATGAGGAGTATTTACCTCACGTGAGCGATGAACACGGTCGTTTTCCCGCAGCTCAAAGTTTGGGGGCGCGCCACGGATTTTTAACCCTCCCGGTGGTAGACCTTTGGGCCCACAGGTTTCAGGATACGTTGCATGAAATGTACGGGGTAGTTAAAACCAACAAAAGAGTGTATCAGTACTGCTCGATGCTCAATGTGTCTGCTTCTCACGAGTTTTTATATCGAGGTTTCCTTCGCCATATTTCTGGTATAGCCATGGATTTGTTAGGGTTTAAAATGCGCCGATTAGGTTATAGGGTGCTGGTAGGTTTGGGCCTAAAAAAAGATCCCTATGACCTGTATGAGGAGGTACTTAAAGCCCATAAGAAACTGGGACAAGTCCCTAAAGTTTTCTTTCAATTGGCCAAGTATGGCCCCTACGATAAAAATGTTTCGCCGTACAACCGTCATTTTCAGCATTTGATCAAGTCAGTAGGAGACTATGCCCAGATCGCCTTAGCGGCTTCCTATGCTTCTTTTGATGACCCTGAGCTGTTGCTGGAAGAGAAAAAAGTGCTTTCAGATATTGTTCATAGACCTATCGACTCCTGTAAAACCAGGTATAATCGGTTAAACATCCCGTTGACCTATCGAGACATGGTTGATGCTGGATTCACCGAAGATTACTCTATGGGATATACCCATGATTTGGGATTCCGCGCGGGCACATGCACTCCATTTCATTTTTATGATTTGTATTTAGAGATGCAACAACCTATGGTGGTTTATCCTTTTGCGGTACAAGATTACGCGTTGCTTAAAGAAAAAAGTATGGCAGACGCCATGCTTAAAATGAAAGCGATGTATGCCCATGTCCATCAAGTAGGTGGTTGGATGGGGGTGATCTTTTCCATGGAACTTTTGGGGACTCCCCAAAAGTATGATTGGAAAAAACTTTATGTAGCACAGTTAAAAGCCTTTTATGCTGCGTCCTGAAGTCGAACATATTTTTTTTGATTTAGACCATACCCTATGGGACTTCGAACGCAACTCTGCAGCCGCGTTTGAAGTGCTTTTAGCTGAGTTGGCTATTCCTTTAGATATTCAGGTGTTTCACGGGGTTTACTCTCCGATAAACGAAGCATATTGGGAGTTGTATCGTCAGGGCTTGATCAGTCAACAAGAGCTTCGCCTGGGGCGGTTGAGGGATAGTTTTCATCAACTCAATGTTTCTGTGGAGGAATCGGTCATTCAACAGGCTTCAGAGGGCTATATCGACTTATTAACCACGTTTACGCATTTAATGCCGGGTACTGTGGAGTTGTTGGACTACCTAAAGCCAAATTACACCCTACATATTATCACAAACGGTTTTCGGGAGGCACAAGCTAGAAAGTTGGCTCATTCATCCTTAGCTCCCTATTTTGATCAAGTGATCGATTCTGAAAGTGTTGGCGTAAAAAAACCTCATCCCCTTATTTTTGAAAGTGCGCTACAGCGCGCTGCAGCCAAGAAAGAATCCGCTTTGATGGTAGGGGATCATCTTGAGGCAGATGTGTTAGGAGCGTTATCCTTGGGCTGGCAGGCGGTTCACTATGACCCTTTGGGTAAACAGGTCCATACCCATTGTCCCATTATCCAGGACCTAAGGACTCTAAAAGATTGGCTTTAGGCTATTTACTTCCCCAAAGCTTTTTCATCTGCTGGTCGATTTGCTGCTCCTTGGTATTTTCCCTTGGGGTGTATAGTTGGGTACCTTTAATTTCTTCTGGCATAAAATCCATATGGGCAAATGACTCAGGATTGTTGTGCGCATAATGATACTCTTTCCCATATCCCAGCTCTTTCATCAGTTTAGTCGGTGCATTGCGCAAGGCTAAAGGGACGGGTAGGTCTCCTGTTTTTCGCACCAATTCCTGTGCCTCATTGATCGCTTGATACGCACTGTTGCTCTTGGGCGAAGTAGCCAGGTAAAGCACACATTGACTGAGAATGATCCTGGATTCCGGATATCCGATGGATGTTACCGCTTCAAAGGTGGTTTGGGCCATGACCAAGGCGGTCGGTTGTGCCAACCCAATATCTTCTGCAGCCAAGATCACCAATCTGCGCGCAATAAATTTGAGGTCCTCTCCGGACTCAATCATTCTGGCCAACCAGTACACAGAGGCATTTGGATCGGATCCTCGGATCGACTTTATCAGGGCAGAAGCTATATCGTAATGTTGTTCCCCAGATTTATCGTAATGAAGTGGCATCGCTTTGAGTTGTGAGGATACATACTCATCGGTCAATTCAAGTCCTGGCTGGCCAAAACTTTGAACCAAAAGCTCTAACAGATTGAGTAATTTCCTTCCGTCCCCTGAACTCGCTCGGTACAAAGATTTTTTTTCTTTAATCACCACCTGTTGGTTTTTGAGCCAGGTGTCTTGAGTCAAAGCCCGCTCTACTAGGGCGTCTAGGTCGGCTACGCCTAAAGTATCCAATACATATACTTGACACCGCGATAAAAGGGCGCTATTTACCTCAAAACTTGGGTTTTCTGTAGTAGCGCCTATCAAGGTGACTGTCCCTTTTTCTACAGCCTGTAGAAGGGAATCCTGTTGGGATTTGCTAAAACGGTGAATCTCATCGATAAACAGAATAGGATTTTTGGCCGTAAAAAGCCCAGGACTTTTTTGTGCGCGGTCAATGACGTCACGCACTTCTTTCACTCCGCTGTGTATGGCGCTTAAAGCAAAGAACGAACGTTTGGTGGTTTGGGCTATGATTTGCGCAATGCTGGTTTTTCCCGTTCCTGGAGGTCCCCATAAAATCATGGAGGGAATATGATCTCTCAGAATATGTCCCGTCAAGGCACCGTTGGGGCCTAGCAAATGACCCTGACCCACTAAATCTTCTATATTTTGTGGTCTGAGACGTTCTGCTAGTGGCGTGCTGTTCATCCTTTAGGCATTCTTTGACGTACTACTTCATATAAAATGACCCCACAAGCTACCGATACATTCAAAGAGGCTATTTCACCCAGAATAGGTAGTGAAGCCTGGTGATCTGTTATTTTTAATACGGCTGGAGAGATTCCGGTATCTTCAGCGCCCATGACTAAGGCTATTCCTGGGGTTAAATCTGTCTGGTAAATAGTATTTGTCGCTTTTTCTGTCGCGGAGACTACTTGTATGCCTGAGGATTGAAGATAATACACCGCGTCTTTGATATGATCCACCTTAGCGATAGGTACGGTATATACAGCACCCGCTGAGGTTTTTACAGTATCTGCATTGACCGG
>DFSJ01000103.1:4428-4682 GCA_002378585.1 Flavobacteriaceae bacterium UBA3440
GCTGCTCCTTTGGACTGGATGATGATTCCATCGACGCCTGTGCATGAGGCCGTGCGGATCATGGCACCGAAGTTGCGCACATCGGATACCTGATCGAGTACTAAAAACAAAGGAGTTCCTTTCTCCGCACATACTCGATCCACCAAATCTTCCATGGAGACAAATCCAATAGGTGCGACGGTAGCTATGGCTCCCTGATGATTGCCCTGACCTAATTTATTTAGTTTTTCAATGGGAACAAATACAGTGCTGAT
>DFSJ01000021.1:0-407 GCA_002378585.1 Flavobacteriaceae bacterium UBA3440
ATTCCTTTTGATCGGACCACGCTGACCCCACTGTTCCATTGAGGTTGTCGAAGCGCTGCCTCTGGTCTTTTTGGCTTTGGTAGGAGGCGCCCCAACCCAGCAATCCCCAGCGTTTGGTTGTGGTGGTTTGGTAACCTCCACCCCCATACCAACGCGTAAATGCGGTAGCTCCTCCTGTTTTGTAGGGCAACGTAGCGCTAAAGTCTCGGTAGGATATGTAGGCATATGCATTGGACTGCGTATTGCCTTTGTCCAGTTGCCAATTCAGGGCACTCTGCGCATGAGTCACTTGTTCATCTACGTCAAAATCAACATTGGCTTTTCGGGCCTGGCTAGGTGATTCCAACCACTCCTGAAGGGTAAGCCCCCCTGGATCTTGGGCCTCTGGACTTTTAAAATACAAGCCC
>DFSJ01000021.1:667-12615 GCA_002378585.1 Flavobacteriaceae bacterium UBA3440
GCGCTTTGGCTTTGATAACGGCTATTGGCACGATATCCCTCGGCGGATTGTTGATTGATCATCCACAAACTATGTCCGTTGTTGTGATTGTTTTGTACTAAAGCGGTGAGTTGCTGGTATCCATTGGCCCCAAGTCGTCCATCTAACTCCCAATGGGCAGCGCCCAAATCGTCTCGCGTGCGCATCACCAATGCACCAGAAGCGCCACTTCCTAACCATGCTCCTTGGGGTCCCCGGAGCACATCCATGGAGGACAAAAGCACTGGTGGAATATGGTCCACCTGACCACTTCCATCTGGGGTGGTTTCTGGGACGCCATCGAGTAAAATTTTTACGCCCCGTATCCCAAAAGCGCCTCTGGCTCCAAACCCCCTAATGGATATGCGCAAGTCTTGATTCATGTTGAAGGCGTTTTGCGCCCAAACGCCCGGGATACCCCTGAGGGCGTCATTCAAATTTTGTCCGGAAGATCGGGCAAGCAATTTTGAAAAGTCAACCCGTTGTATGGCCATTGGTCCAGCCAGTAAGGAATCATTTTCCTTGGGCGCCCAAAGTATGATTTCATTTAAGTCCACCAACCGTATGGCGGAGGTGTCTTGAGCTCTTCCAAACAGAGTAAATAAAAGCAACAATAACAGGTATTTATTCATCGAAAAAACAAGATCAAGGCGCCAAACGCAGTTAACACTAAAATTATGGGTCTAAACCAGGACTCCGGTATTTTTTTGACCACAAAAACTCCGGCTCCTAGCCCTAGTCCCACAGCGGGAAGCAACCACAGATCGATCAATAAAGTATTCACTGTGATTGTTTTCCACACCCAAATGTGGAAGGGCAGTTTAAAGACATTGATAAAAAAGAACAGCCAAGCCGCAGTGCCTATAAAGGCCTGTTTGGGCAAGCGCATCGCTAAAAAAAACACATTGGAGAAGGCCCCAGCTAAATTTCCGATCATCGTAGTGATGCCTGCCATAAGCCCTGTTGATCCGGCAAATGCCCAGTGATTCGGAATTTTCCGATCTTTTTTTCGCTCCCACCAAATAAGCATCACCACGGTCCCCAGGATGGTATACCCCATCAGTTTTTGAAAGGTAGCTTCATCCACCTGATCACCCACCCAAACACCGATCAACACACCAGTCATCATCCAGGGCAAAAACCTTTTCAGGTAACTCCATTGAGCGTGTTGGTGGTAGTATGCGATGGCAAACACATCGCCCACCAACAATAAAGGCATCAGCAAACCAGTAGAGGGTTTTGATCCAAAGGCGAGGGCCATCAGGGTGACGATCAGTACGGCAATCCCTTTCACCCCTGCTTTGGAGACACCCAGGATAAAGGCGCCTAGAAAAGCGAGTCCAAACATTTGGGGCGAAAGCCCAGCCCAAGCCGTCCATTGCATAACGCTAAGGTACAAAAGTATGGGACCTAAAACAGCTCACAAAAAGTATTATCTTCGTTCCAAACCGACCAAATCATGCACCTAACTTTTTTGGATTACGCCATTATCGGCGGCTTGTTTAGCGCCGTTTTAGGCATAGGCCTTTGGGCTTCTAGAACCTCAGGATCCAGTACCAGCGCATATTTTTTATCCAACAAAAACATGCCTTGGTGGCTGTTGGGATTCTCGATGGTAGCCACTACATTTTCGACGGACACCCCCAATTTAGTGACCGATATTGTTCGCACTAATGGAGTGTCGGGCAACTGGGTTTGGTGGGCTTTTTTGTTGACGGGCTTGCTTACGGTTTTTGTGTACGCTCAGTTGTGGCGACGCTCAGACGTGTCCACCGACATGGAGTTTTACGAGCTCCGGTATGGCGGAAAACCCGCTCGTTTTCTGCGTTGGTTCCGCGCCTTTTATCTCGGGGTGGTTTTTAATGTTATGGCCATGGCAGCCGTTACTTTGGCCGCCATCAAAATCGGCCAAGTCATGTTGGGGCTTTCTCCTGTGCAAACCGTGCTCATTGCGGGCAGCATCACCGTGGTTTTTAGTGCCATAGGTGGGTTTAGGGGAGTGATCTACACCGACTTTTTGTTGTTTTTCTTCGCGATGGCAGGCTCTATAGGCGCCGCCATTTATCTGGTCCAGCTGCCTGAGGTGGGCGGATTAAGTCAATTGTTGACCCATGAAAATGTACAAGGCAAATTATCCCTTTTTCCAGACACCAACGATCCAAACGCTGTAGTGATGTTGTTGGTTATCCCCTTGGCCGTACAGTGGTGGAGCGCCTGGTATCCAGGAGCTGAGCCTGGGGGCGGAGGGTATATCGCCCAGCGTATGTTGGCGGCCAAAAACGAACACCACGCCATGGGGGCTACATTTTTCTTTAATGTGCTCCATTACGCACTCAGGCCTTGGCCTTGGATTCTGGTGGCCTTAGCCTCCTTGGTCGTTTTCCCAGATATACAGAGCATACAGGACGCATTTCCCCAAGTAGACGCCTCCAAGCTAGGTCAGGACCTGGCCTACTCAGCTATGCTGACCAAACTTCCCGCAGGATTGATGGGATTGGTACTGGCCTCTCTAGGGGCCGCTTATATGTCCACGATTTCTACCCATTTAAATTGGGGGGCATCCTACCTGATCAACGATGTATATCGATTGGGGGTTGGGAAAAACGCTTCAGAGGCTCAGTTGGTGCGCACAGGTCGCTGGGCCACTTTGGGACTGATGTTTTTAAGCGCCTTGTTGGCGTTGGCTTTGACCTCCGCGTTGCAGTTGTTCGAGATTATTCTGATGTTTGGCGCAGGGACAGGGCTTATTTTTATTTTAAGGTGGTTCTGGTGGCGCGTCAATGCCTGGAGTGAAATAGCGGCTATGGTCAGCTCAGGGATCACCTCAATAGCGCTGCAGTTTGGGCCTTTATCACTAAATTTATTCGGACCCGAGGGCGTCTTGCCTGCTTGGGGCAAATACCCCTTGGTCGTGGCCATCACCACCGCAGTTTGGCTTTTGGTCACTTGGGTGACCCCTGCAGAGAGCAAAGAAACACTGCAGCGCTTTGTCGATCAGGTCCAGCCCGGAGGCCCCGGATGGAAAAATTATCCCACCCAAAAAAAACAGGGGCTTCCCTGGATGGTTCCCCAAGGAATCACCGCTATGATCTGGGGTGCATTGATGGTCTATGGCGCGCTGTTTTCAACGGGCTACGCGCTTTATGGCGATGGTCAAGTGTTGGCGATTTCCCTTTCAATCACAGGGATTTCTGCTTTGATGTTGCTCAGGACTTGGAGAAAGATCAGCCGTTTATGGCGTTAAAGTAACGCTGAACGTATTTGCCGATTACGTCAAACTCAAGATTGACTGTTTCACCTACTTGGTAGTGTTGGAAACGCGTGTGTTCGTAGGTGTAGGGAATAATAGCTACGGAAAAACGACCCGGCTCGCTATCGACAACGGTAAGGCTTGTTCCGTCTACCGTAATGGATCCCTTGGCTACAGTAACATGGCCTGCTGAGGTGTCATAGGTAAAAGAAAACAGCCAGCTACCGCCCTGATCCCTGATGGATGTGCAAGTGGCTGTTTGGTCGACGTGGCCTTGAACCATATGGCCGTCCAGACGGCTTCCTACCACCATGGCGCGTTCCAGGTTCACAGCATCCCCCACCTGCCAATGATTCATCGAGGTTTTTTGCAGTGTTTCGTCAATGGCGGTTACTTGATATTCGCTGTCGCTGCAAGAGACTACGGTCAGGCATACCCCGTTGTGGGCAACGCTTTGGTCGATCTTCAGCTCCTTGGCCAGCGGGGTGTTTACCCAAAGATGCAGGTTGGTTTGATCGCGTTCTAGCCGGCTGATGCGCCCCAAAGTTTCAATGATGCCTGTAAACATAAAGTCGTTTTATTTGCCTAATTTTACGGCACTAAATTACGCATTAAGCCAGACAACCCATGCAAGAGTCCTCCAAAATTAAGGTGGGAATTTCCGCCGGAGATTACAACGGAATAGGGATTGAGGTTACCCTCAAGACGTTTGCCGATGCGCGTATGTTGGAGTTGTGTACCCCGGTGGTATTTGCCTCTACTAAAATGATGTCTGCCCACCAAAACGCCGTGGGCACAGAGATAAAATTTCATGGAATTTCCGCTGCTTCCGAGGCCTTAGAAGGCAAGTTTAATGTGGTCAATACCTGGAAAGATCAATCCGAGTTGCAGTGGGGAGCACCTACAGAAGACTCTGGGAAAAAAGCCATCGAATCTTTGGTTGCTGCTGTAGCGGCGCTAAAGCAAGGAGACATTGATGTACTGGTCACCGCTCCCATAGATAAAAGCAATGTCCAATCCTCTTCCTTTTCATTTCCGGGACATACCGATTTTTTGGCCCAAGAACTGGGCGGTAAAAGCCTGATGTTTATGGTCAGCGACACCTTAAGGGTGGGGCTATTGACCGATCACTTGCCTGTCAAAGAGGTTTCTAAGGCGATTACCCCACAGATGATTCGCGACAAAGTATCGCTGATGATGGATTCATTGGTCAAAGATTTCGGCATCAGAAAGCCAAAAATTGCCTTGTTGGGCATCAACCCCCACAATGGAGACAAAGGGGTGATCGGGTCTGAGGACGACGAAGTGCTTAAACCCACTATTCAAGAAATCGCCGCCAAAGGACATCTGGTTTACGGCCCTTATGCCGCAGATGGGTTCTTTGGATCAGGCACCTACCGTCAGTTTGACGCTGTCTTGGCGGCTTACCACGACCAAGGTTTGATTCCCTTTAAAACCCTTTCCTTTGGTCAAGGCGTCAATTTTACAGCCGGGCTCTCCCACGTGCGCACTTCGCCTGATCACGGAACCGCTTTTGATATTGCGGGATCCGGTCGAGCAGACCACAGTTCATTTCACGCCGCGGTATACGAGGCGATAAACATTTATCGGCTGCGCAAAGACTACTTGTTCTGGTCAAAAAACCCCTTGAAGAAAGCGGTGTTACAGGATAAAAAGCCCAGCAAAAAACCAAAGCCAGCACCCCAAGCAGAGTAGGTAGATTATTAACACCATTTTGTTGGTAAATTTCTAAATATTCCTATCTTTGCACCCGCCTTTGGCCCAACTACATTGCCTAAACTGACACCTCATGAAAAACAAGGAATACATCATTCCTTTTTCAGGACTTAAGCAAGGAACGCACAGTTTTGACTTTGTACTTGGAGAAAAGTTCTTTCAACAATTTGATTTTGAGGAGTTTATATCTACTCAAATCCAAGTTACTGTCCAGCTCAACAAGATGAGCACCATGATGGAGTTTGCGTTTGCTGCCCAAGGCAGTGTGCGTGTTCCCTGTGATGTTACTGGAGAGCTATTTGATCTGCCTATTCAGGCAACATTGGATTTGGTGGTGAAGTTTGGGGAGGAGTTTAATGATGAAAACGAAAGTTTGCTGATTTTACCCCACATGGAACACCAGGTAGATATCGCTCAATACCTCTATGAAATGGTGGTATTGGCCGTTCCTCAAAAACGCGTTCACCCAGGGGTGCTCGACGGCACGTTGGAAAACGAAGCCATTGAACTGCTGGAAAAATTTAGCGTTAAAGAAGTGAGAGAGCCCGAAGCGGGTAAAGAAGATAACACAGATCCCCGATGGGATGCATTAAAGAATTTAATCAACGATAAAAAGGAATAGTCATGGCACATCCCAAGAGAAAGACCTCAAAAACCAGAAGAGACAAAAGAAGAACTCATTATAAGGCTGTAGCCCCAACATTGGCTAAAGACCCAACTACTGGCGAAATACACTTGTTCCATAGAGCCCACTGGCACGAAGGAAAATTGTACTACAGAGGTCAAGTTTTGGTGGATAAAACCGAAGCGGCTACTGCTTAATTTTTAAGATTCCTCAATCGATATACTCCCGCCCAAACAGGCGGGAGTTTTTTGTTTATAAATGGGCTGTTTTGAGCGAGTTTTGAACAAAAACAGATAATTTTGCTTAATTTTCGCTTAAAATTGCGCTTTTTGGCGCACTTTTGCCGTCAAATTGCCCTTAGATGAGTCAGATCACTGCTGCGATTACTGCTGTTGGTTCTTATTTGCCAGAACACGTGTTAACCAACGCTATGTTGGAGGAAATGGTAGATACCAACGACGAGTGGATTACCTCGAGAACAGGGATCAAAGAGCGCAGAATATTAAAGGACCCCAACCTGGGGACTTCTTATCTGGCCATCAAAGCCGCTGAGTCCTTACTTCAAAAAAAGAAACTCGATCCTAAAGAAATCGATGCGGTGATCGTAGCTACGGCTACACCCGACATGATGGTGGCTTCAACAGCCGCCTACGTGGCTTCGGCTATCGGAGCTACAGAGGCGTTCTCCTTTGACCTTCAAGCGGCTTGTTCCGGGTTTCTCTATGGGATGTCTACAGCAGCTGCCTATATCGCTTCGGGTATGTACCGAAAAGTATTGCTAATCGGTGCGGACAAAATGTCTTCTATTATTGATTACCAAGACCGAGCTACCTGCATCATTTTTGGTGATGGGGCTGGGGCAGTGCTTTTTGAACCCAATCAAGATGGGGTGGGATATCAAGATGCTTATTTGCGCTCTGATGGGGTGGGCAGAGACTTTCTGCGCATTGAAGCGGGAGGATCCTTATTGCCCACGTCACAAAAGACCTTAGACAACAAACAACACTACGTCTACCAGGACGGAAAGACTGTGTTTAAGTTTGCGGTATCCAATATGGCTGACGCAGCCGCTCGAATCATGGAGCGCAACGCCCTGACCAACGATACGGTACACTGGTTGGTTCCTCACCAAGCCAATAACCGAATTATAGAAGCTACCGCACAGCGGATGGGCGTTCCAGAAAACAAGGTAATGCGCAATATCGAACGCTGTGGAAACACTACTTCCGCGACCTTACCTTTGCTTTTGGCGGACTATGAAGACCAATTACACACAGGAGATCGTCTAGTATTTGCCGCATTTGGCGGAGGATTTACTTGGGGGGCCATCTATTTGACTTGGGCCTACGACACGAAAAATGAATTAAAATAATACCAACTATAAATTAACGGGAAAATGGACATTAGAGAAATTCAACAACTGATCAAGTTTGTCGCCAAGTCGGGGGCAAGCGAAGTAAAATTGGAAACAGATGACATTAAAATCACCATCAAAACAGGGGGTTCGTATGTGCCTGAAGCTGAGGTAGTCACCTACACACAATCACCTGTACAGATGATTCAGGCGGCGCCCGCTGCACCGGCATCCACACCTACCGCTCCGGCGGCTGCGCCTGCGGAAGAGACTAAGTATGTCACCATTAAGTCACCTATGATTGGCACCTTCTACAGAAAGTCATCTCCAGACAAGCCAAATTTTGTGGATGTAGGCAGCGAGATCAAACCAGGATCTCCTTTATGTGTAGTTGAAGCCATGAAGCTATTCAACGAGATTGAAGCCGAAATCAGCGGAAAAATCGTGAAAGTATTGGTGGATGACGCCAGTCCAGTAGAATTTGATCAGCCATTGTTTTTGGTAGATCCAGCTTAAGCGCAACCAAAAAAAAAGCGATGTTTAAAAAGATATTAATTGCCAATAGAGGCGAAATTGCACTGCGCATTATCCGCACGTGTAAGGAAATGGGGATAAAAACGGTGGCGGTTTATTCCAAGGCCGACGAGGAAAGTCTCCATGTTCGATTTGCCGACGAAGCCGTATGCATAGGTCCTGCAGCGAGCAAAGAGTCTTATTTAAAAATCCCTAACATTATCGCTGCTGCGGAGATCACCAATGCAGACGCTATCCACCCTGGTTATGGCTTTTTGTCGGAGAACGCCAAATTTTCCCGTATTTGTGCCGAACACAACATCAAGTTTATCGGCGCTTCTGGCGATCAGATCGATAAGATGGGAGACAAAGCTACTGCCAAGGAAACCATGAAAAAGGCAGGGGTACCCACCGTGCCAGGTTCTGAAGGTTTGCTCAAGGACGTGGAGCACGCTAAAAAAACAGCCCTTAAAATAGGTTATCCTGTCATGATCAAAGCCACGGCAGGTGGTGGAGGAAAAGGAATGCGCGCCGTTTGGAAAGAAGCCGAGATGGAAAAACTTTTCAACAGTGCAGTTCAAGAAGCCACGGCTGCTTTCGGAAATGGGGGCATGTACATGGAAAAATTGATTGAAGAACCAAGACACATTGAAATCCAAGTGGTTGGTGATCAATACGGCAAGGCGTGTCACCTTTCTGAAAGAGACTGTTCCATCCAAAGAAGACACCAAAAACTGACCGAGGAAACCCCTTCTCCTTTTATGACCGACAAGTTGCGGGAGGATATGGGTAAAGCGGCGGTAAAAGCCGCTGAATTCATCGGTTATGAAGGAGCGGGCACCATCGAGTTTTTGGTGGATAAGCACCGGAATTTCTATTTTATGGAGATGAATACTCGGATTCAGGTAGAACATCCGATTACCGAGCAGGTCATCGACTACGATTTGATCCGAGAGCAGATTTTAGTAGCTGCCGGCGTGCCTATTTCTGGAAAGAATTATTTGCCTAAGCTGCATTCCATAGAGTGTCGAATCAATGCAGAGGATCCGTACAACGACTTTAGGCCTAGCCCAGGAAAGATCACCACCCTGCACACACCAGGGGGGCACGGAGTTCGATTGGACACCCATGTATACAGCGGGTACGTCATACCGCCGTATTACGATTCCATGATCGCTAAATTAATCACGACTGCGCAGACCCGAGAAGAAGCCATTCTCAAAATGAAGCGCGCTTTGGACGAGTTTGTGATCGAAGGTATCCAAACAACCATTCCGTTCCACAGGCAGTTGATGGATCATCCGGATTATTTAGCCGGGAATTATACGACTAAATTCATGGAAAGCTTTGTCATGGAAGCACCTCAAGAATAGCTATTTTAAAACCAACTCACTCTGAACGCGCACTCATTTAGTTTTTGGGAACGCCAAACTTGGTTTGATCAAGTTGACTTTGTAGTGGTAGGCGCCGGAATAGTTGGTTTAAATGCGGCTCTTGAATTGAGACGCATGCACCCGACAGCCCACATCTTGGTATTGGAACGAGGCGCATTACCTCGAGGAGCCAGTACTAAAAATGCGGGTTTTTCTTGTTTTGGCAGCATCTCTGAACTTTCCAGTGATTTGTCGTTGTATGGACCTGAGGCGTTGGTTGATTTGGTTCAAAGACGACACCAAGGCGTTGCTCTTTTGCGGAGTTTATTGGGTCCTAAGGCGATGGACTACCAACGCCATGGAGGTCATGAGGTCTTCTTAAGCCAGGATCAATCCATGTTCGAACAATGCCGGACAGACCTCCCTCAAATCAATGAGTTACTCACCCCTGTTTTTGGACGACCTCCTTTTTATGTTAAGAACAACACCTTTGGATTTAAGGGGGTATTACCCCAATATATCTCCAGTCCTTTTGAGGGGCAAATAGACACAGGAGCCATGATGTCCCAACTTTTGGCTTTGGTGCGCAAAAAGGGAATAGAAGTGCTGTACGGCATGGAAGTACTCGGGTATGAAGAAGCTCCTTTTGGCGTGGAGGTTACTCTGGCAGATTTCTCCTTCACTGCAGGCTATTTGTTGATAGCGACCAACGGATTTGGTCAGCAGCTTACGCCAGAAGAGGTATTACCCGCTCGAGCACAGGTATTGATCACGCAACCCATACCCGGATTACACATCAAAGGTGTTTTTCACCTGGACCAAGGATATTACTATTTTAGAAATGTAGGTCAGCGCATCCTACTAGGCGGCGGTAGAAACTTAGATATGGCGGGGGAAACAACCACACAATTTGGGTTGTCGGATTTGATACAAGATCGCTTGATGCACTTACTCCACGAAGTTATCCTACCCGATCAGACTTTTGATATCGACCAAAGGTGGAGCGGAATCATGGGTATGGGACCTAGCAAAACCCCCATAGTCAAGCACCTGTCAAAAAGAGTCTTTTGCGGACTTAGGTTAGGGGGTATGGGCGTGGCTATAGGCAGTAAAGTGGGTCAAGAACTCGCCCAACTGCTCAACAACATCGATTGATTACACCAGTCCTTGTGCCGTGATGTATTCGGCGATTTGAATGGCATTGGTGGCTGCCCCCTTGCGCAGATTATCGGCGACAATCCAACAGTTTAAGGTGTTTGGCAGAGTCTCATCCCGGCGAATGCGTCCTACAAAAACCTCGTCTTTATCATGGGCGGTCAGGGGCATAGGGTAAATACCTGATTGAGGTTCATCTTGTAGAACAACCCCTGGCGTGTTGGCCAAAATCTCTCGAACTTCCGCTAAATCAAAGTCTCGGTTAAAGCTGATATTGACTGATTCTGAGTGCCCTCCAGCCGTAGGGATACGCACGGCAGTAGCAGTGAGTTGGAATGAGTCATCACCCATGATCTTCTTGGGCTCGGTCATCAATTTCATCTCTTCTTTGGTGTAGCCATTATCCAAAAACACATCGCACTGCGGTAATGCGTTTCTGTGGATCGGATAGGCATAAGCCATAGGACCTTCGACCCCTTTCATTTCATTTTCCATTTGCTCTACTGCCTTCAACCCGGTACCTGATACGGACTGGTAGGTCGAAACCACCACGCGTTTCAAACCGTAAGCGCGGTGAAGCGGAGCCAGCACCATGACCAATTGAATCGTGGAGCAATTGGGGTTAGCAATAATTTTGTCCTGGGCCGTTAACACATCGGCATTGATCTCAGGAACCACTAATTTGTGGTCCGGATGCATGCGCCAAGCAGAAGAGTTATCGATAACTGTCGTGCCTACAGCGGCAAATTTCGGAGCCCAAGCCAATGAGGTGTCCCCACCTGCTGAAAATAGAGCAATATCTGGAGCGGCGGCTACGGCAGCTTCCAAAGAGATGACCGTATGGTCCTCCCCTTTGTAGGTTATGGTTTTGCCTACAGAGCGCTCTGAAGCGACCAAAAGCAATTCGGTATAGGGAAACTGGCGTTCTTCGAGCACCCTAAGCATCACTTCGCCAACCATTCCGGTGGCACCTACAACAGCTATTTTCATATAGAGTAATTTAGCGGTGCAATATTAGCTAAAAACAAGCACCGAACAAGACACGACAGCCCTTTTTAATTAAAATATAACAAAATGTTATTTTTGTAACTATTTGGAATCTTCTAACGGCAGGTAGGATCGCTTAATTCTTCTGGATAGCGCCGTTAATAGCTCGTAGGAAATTGTTCCAGCACCTTCAGCCAGTCGATCAGCCCGGTGTTTTTTATCAAAAACCACCACTTCATCGCCCTCAGCGCACTCGATGTCCGTAACATTAACCATAATCATGTCCATGCACACATTGCCCACAATGGGCGCCCATTGGTCGTTAATCCACACACCGCCTTTCCCCAACCCGTATATTCGGCTGATGCCATCCGCATGACCGATGGGTAGCGTGGCTATTTTCATAGGTTGTTTAGCCACTTCTGCGCGGTTATAGCCGATTCCATTACCTGGTTTGAGGTGATGTATTTGAGAGATCACTGTATACAGGGAGGCAAATGGGATAAACTCCTGTTCCAGAGCCACATCATTCGGGTAGCCGTAAAGCCCTATTCCGCTGCGCACCAGGTCAAAGTGGGCTTCAGGAAACCTCAAAATACCCGAAGTATTGCACAAGTGCTTGTACGTAAACCCTCCCGTTAGTTGAGCGAGTTCATCGCTCATGGCCGTAAATTCAGCCAGTTGTCCCCTGGTGTATTGATCCTGCTCAGGATCTTCAGAGGCTGCCAAATGAGAGAGGATGCCTGTCCTTTTCAAGTGGGGCGATTGATTGAGGAATTGGCCGAGTTGGGCCAGGTCTTCTCGCTCAAAACCCAGACGGTTCAAACCGGTGTTTAATTTGATGTGGATGGGAAGTTGCTCTTTTCGAGCGCTTAGGGCCTGTAATACCCTAAAAGAATAGACGCTGGGCTCCAAACAATAGTTCCACAGTTCATC
>DFSJ01000149.1:0-4670 GCA_002378585.1 Flavobacteriaceae bacterium UBA3440
GGTGCGCTAAGTTTTTCAGATTGTGCCCAAGCAGTGCGCGCACTCAAACCAGGAAGACTGTCGCGGACTAAATCTGCATAGCGCCAGCCTTGTTTTTCACTTTCGGTAAGCGGAGCTTTTTTGCCCACAGCAACCGGTGTTTGACTCATAAAGGTCGGCAGGGCGGATTGGCAAGAAGCAAGGGCAGCACAAGCTGCTAGAGCCAGCCCCAAACGCTTGGAGGCCGAAAAATAATGGGTGTTCATAAGGGGAATTTAAAGCTCGTTAAAAGTAATCAATTTATCGCTTCGCACACCCTTTTCCGTGTCCCGGAGGGTGCAGCCTTGACAACTTGGATCGTGCTCGAAAAACAGTTTCCATTCGTGTTTTACAGCCCACTTTAGAAACAATTCCTTTTCGGTAAGCGTTTGAAGCGGCCTTACGTCATAGCCCATCACGTACGCCAAGGGGATGTGCCCCAGGGTTGGAATTAAGTCGGCGCCATAAGCGCAAATACCGTCCGCCATAGGAATGAGCGGCAGCAATTGTTTTTCGGTGTGCCCATCAGCGATAAACACCTCAAATCCCAGAGGCGTTTGGAATACGGGTGCCCCGAGCGAACCTGGGCTGAGGTTGGTTTGGTCTAAAAAGTGCAGTTGACCGCTCTCGAGTAGAGGCAGTATATTTTCCGATAAAAAAGAGGCTTTTTCCCGCGCGTTGGGCGCTAATGCCCAATCCCAGTGCGTCCGGTGCACCCAATAACGCGCGTTTTTAAAGGCGGGCTCCAGGGCACCGCTGGGGGCGCGGTAAACCGCGCCCCCACAGTGGTCAAAGTGGAGGTGAGTGAGCAATACATCGGTGATGTCCTCAGGGGCAAATCCCGCTTTTTTCATGGAGCCCATCAAATTGTTGTCTCCAAAAAGATGGTAGTGCTTCCAAAAACTTTCCGGCTGTTTGTCGCCCATCCCTGTATCGATCAGCGTTAATCGATTTCCGTCCTCTACCAGCAAACAGCGGGTGGCCAAGTCGATTAAATTATTTTGGTCTGGGGGATTGGTTCGCTGCCAAATACTTTGAGGGACCACGCCAAACATGGCGCCTCCATCGAGTTTAAAATGGCCAGCCTCTATGGGATAGAGTCGCATGATTTTATAATTTAGGTGGAAGGTACGGAATTTTGTATTTTGCCAAAAAGGGCGTGGCCCCACGATATTTTATGATTGAACTAGCAGGCATTGTGATTTTGGGGATATTGGCCCAGTGGTTGGCGTGGCGCATGAAGTTGCCCGCTATTCTGCCGCTTATTTTGATCGGTTTGGCCGTAGGCCCACTGGCCTCTTTGTACACGGAAGACGGCCGAAAAATCATTGAGCCGATTTGGGACGGCACCCAAGGGTTGTTTCCCGGAGATGGGCTGTATTATTTTGTTTCGCTAGCGATCAGCGTCATTCTTTTTGAAGGAGGGCTCACCTTAAAACGCAGCGAAATCGCTCAAGTAGGGCCGGTGATTTCCAAGTTGATCACCTTGGGCTCGGCGGTCACTTTTTTTGGCGCAGCCATAGCCGCCCACTTTATTTTTGGACTGACCTGGGAGCTTTCTTATTTGTTTTCCGCGTTGATTATTGTGACAGGCCCCACCGTGATCAGCCCGATTCTGCGCAATATCCCCATGAAAAAAGAAGTGTCTGCGGTGTTGAAGTGGGAGAGCATACTGATCGATCCTATCGGGGCCTTGGTCGCCGTATTGGTCTATGAATTTATTTCGGTAGATGCCGATCAAGGGTTCACCCAAACCGCCTTAATCGCTTTTGGAAAAATTGTCCTTTTTGGAATCACCTTTGGATTTACTTGGGCCCATGCTTTGGCCCTGGTCATCAAGAAAAGATGGATCCCTCACTACTTGCTCAATGTGGCTTCATTGTCGGCTGTTTTGATGGTGTTTGTGGTTTCTGAGGCGTTTGCTCATGAATCGGGACTTTTGTCCGTGGTGGTGATGGGTATGGTGATGGGCAACATCAACCTGCCTAACATCAAGGAGTTGCTTTACTTTAAAGAGTCGTTAAGCGTATTGCTTATCTCGATTTTGTTTATCCTTTTGGCGGCCCATATCGACATTTCCCAACTGATGCTTTTGTGGCGCTGGGAATCACTTGCTCTATTGGGGGTTGTGGTCTTTGTTGTACGCCCCATCGGGGTGTTTTTGAGCACGACTCAATCAGGATTGAGAAAAAGAGATAAGTTATTTATCTCCTGGGTAGGGCCTAGGGGGATCGTGGCCGCGGGTATCGCCTCGCTTTTTGGATCAAAACTCGTGGCTCAAGGCATCCCAGGCGCCCAATACATCACTCCCTTGGTGTTTATGGTGGTGATGGGTACGGTTTTGCTCAACGCGACTACTGCCCGAATCGTAGCCAAATGGCTCAAGGTATATCTAGAAAAATCTGAGGGAATTTTGATTGTCGGGGGGTCTAATTACGCTCAACTGATCGCCCAATACCTGCAGGAAAACAACCGCCATGTGGTTTTGGTGGATAACAACGACAACAATGTGGAAAAAGCGCAGGCGCGCGGGTTGGATGCCTTTAAGGCCAATATCTACGCGGACAACCTCGCCGATAACATTGAGCTTAACGACGTGGGTTACCTGTTTGCGTTAACGGCTAACGCCGAGATCAACGATTACGCTCTGGCCAAGTTCCGCAAACAATTTGGGGAGAATGGGACTTTTAGGTTGATGCATGCGGATGAAAAACAAGCCAGCCGCTTGGAGCATCAAGACCAGCTGATTTCCTGTACAGATGATTTTGCGGCCTTTGAAGAAGCCGCTTTTAATTACCCACAAGTACACGAAGCTCACTACAAATCAGAGAAGCAGTGGGATGAGTTACAGCAAAAAATGGCCGCTGAACCCTTGGCCGCCCCCTTGTTTATCAAAGACCCTGAAGGCACGCTGCATTTGATCCCTACATTTGACTGGACGAACGTCAAAAACCTCAAGGGATATGCCTGGGTGTATTTAGGCAAACCCTTGGGGTAAACACAGGGTGAGAAGACCTTGGATTTGCGTATATTTGCCCGAATCTAAGCAACCCGATGAAACACATCAGAAACTTTTGCATTATTGCCCACATCGACCACGGGAAAAGCACCCTGGCCGACCGGCTTTTGGATTTTACCGGTTCAGTGACTGACCGCGAAAAACAGAACCAGCTGCTCGACAATATGGATTTGGAACGAGAGCGCGGCATCACGATCAAGAGCCACGCCATCCAAATGGAATATACCTATCAAGGGGAGCAGTATGTGCTTAACCTGATCGACACTCCAGGGCACGTGGATTTCTCCTACGAGGTGTCCCGTTCCATCGCGGCTTGCGAAGGAGCCCTTTTGGTGGTGGACGCCGCCCAAAGCATTCAGGCCCAGACGATTTCAAACTTGTATCTCGCCTTGGAGAACGATTTAGAAATCATACCCGTACTCAACAAAGTAGACCTTCCATCGGCCAATCCAGAGGAGGTTACCGACGACATCGTCGATCTTTTGGGATGCAAAGCCAGCGATGTAATTCCCGCTTCTGCCAAAACCGGTTTAGGGATTGAAGAAATTTTAAGCGCGATTATCGAGCGCATCCCAGCACCTAAAGGCGATCCCGCACAGCCTTTGCAGGCCCTTATTTTTGACTCCGTGTACAATCCTTTTCGCGGGGTGGAAACCTACTTCCGCGTGATCAATGGAACCATTAAAAAGGGTCAAAAAATCAAGTTTGTCAACACCAACAAGGATTATTTTGCCGATGAAGTGGGGACATTGAAATTGACTCAAGTGCCCAAGGCGAGCATTTCTGCTGGAGACGTGGGCTACCTGATCACCGGAATCAAAGAGGCCAAAGAGGTTAAGGTGGGGGATACGATTACCGATGCCGCCAACCCAACCAAAGAGCCGATTACCGGGTTTGAGGATGTGAAACCGATGGTATTTGCCGGGATTTATCCCGTAGATACAGAGGACTATGAGGACTTGAGGTCTTCTATGGAAAAACTTCAGCTCAACGACGCCTCCTTGGTATTTAGCCCCGAAAGCAGTGCCGCCCTTGGTTTTGGATTCCGCTGTGGATTCTTGGGGATGTTGCACATGGAGATTATTCAAGAGCGCCTAGAGCGGGAATTTGAAATGACGGTAATCACCACGGTTCCCAACGTGAGTTACCATGCCTTTACCCGCAAGGACCCGGAGAAACCGCTCATCGTCAACAACCCTACCGATCTTCCGGACCCCTCTACCTTGGATCACGTGGAGGAACCCTACATCAAGGCGACCATCATCACCAAGTCTGATTTTGTGGGCAACATTATGTCCTTGTGTATCGACAAACGAGGATTGATCACGAACCAAACCTACTTGACCACGGACCGTGTTGAGCTGTCGTTTGACATGCCGCTCGCGGAAATCGTATTTGATTTTTACGACCGCCTAAAAACAGTTTCCAAGGGGTATGCGTCCTTTGATTACGCCCCTATCGGTATGCGCACGTCTAAATTGGTACGCGTAGATATCTTGTTGAACAGCCAACCTGTGGACGCGCTGTCTGCATTGATCCACTTTGACAACGCGGAGAACATCGGCAGACGCATGTGTGAGAAGCTCAGAGAGCTGATCCCGCGCCAGCAGTTTGACATTCCGATTCAAGCAGC
>DFSJ01000149.1:4980-5431 GCA_002378585.1 Flavobacteriaceae bacterium UBA3440
TCTAGAGAAACGATCAAGGCCTTGCGTAAAGACGTAACCGCCAAGTGTTACGGGGGAGATATATCCCGTAAGCGCAAGCTGCTCGAGAAACAGAAAAAAGGTAAAAAACGCATGCGCCAAGTCGGCAATGTGGAGATTCCACAGCAGGCATTTATGGCGGTGTTGAAACTTAACGACTAACCCAGAAGCGCTCTGCTATGGCTAAAATCGGTGACATACAACTCCCCGACTTTTCTTTTTTGCTCGCCCCTATGGAGGATGTGAGCGACCCGCCATTTCGCGCGTTGTGCAAAGAACAAGGGGCAGACTTGGTGTACACCGAATTTATTTCTTCAGAAGGGTTGATTAGGGACGCGGCAAAAAGCCGACAAAAACTCGATATTTACGAGAAAGAGCGTCCAGTGGGCATCCAAATTTTTGGGGCGGAACTGGATTCGATGACCCAAGCGGT
>DFSJ01000149.1:5763-7225 GCA_002378585.1 Flavobacteriaceae bacterium UBA3440
GTAAAAAAAGTGGTTTCCAAGAATGCGGGGGCGGGTATTTTGAAAGACATCCCGCTGATGGTGAAGCTCACAGAGGCGATCGTCAAACAAACGCATTTGCCGGTGACGGTGAAAACGCGTTTGGGCTGGGACGAGAACAGCATTTACATCGAAGAGGTCGCTGAACGCTTGCAAGATGTGGGCATCAAAGCGCTTTCGATCCACGGGCGCACACGAGCTCAGATGTACAAAGGTCAGGCGGATTGGGCGCCGATCGCTCGGGTGAAAAACAACCCGAGAATACACATTCCGATTTTTGGCAACGGAGACGTAGACACCCCAGAAAAAGCGATGATTATGCGCGATGAGCTCGGTTTGGACGGGGCCATGATTGGACGCGCCAGCATTGGGTATCCGTGGTTTTTTAGGGAGTGCAAACATTTTTTTGAGACCGGCACACACATGGCCCCACCCACCCTGGAAGAGCGTGTAGCTGTGGCCAAAAGGCACCTCGAAATGTCTATTGACTGGAAGGGGGAACGATTAGGCGTTTTCGAAACCAGAAGACACTACACCAATTATTTTAGAGGCATTCAACACTTTAAACCGTACCGTTCACGTTTGGTGAGCAGTGATGATTCAGCAGATGTATTTGCCGTGTTTGAAGATATTTTACAGGAAGTAGATCCAGATTGGTTGCCCAAGTTTGGAGACAGACCCAACGAGCAGGACACCTATAGGCCTTCTACCTGCGCCTAGGGATCTATGAATCAACCCGTGCGGCACGTCTGCTGGCTACCCAAGAAGTAATGCTGCCTAATACTGAGATGGTCACCACGACCAACAAAAAGTTTTTCCATTCAAAGGCTACGGGATAGGCCAGGCCTGCTCCGATTTCCAACCACCCGAAATAGAGCTGGGATCCGATGAGCGCGCTACCGAGTAATAGACCACCCAATCCACCGATGACAGACAGGCCAATACCTTGAATCAGGTATATTCTTTGGATGTCGCGCGAAGTTAGCCCCAGGGCAAATAAGGTATCCGCGTTTTGTCGTTTGTCCAGAATAATGGTAATCATAGCGCCCACCAGGTTAAACAAAGCGATGATCAGCACCAGGGTAAACACGCCGTAAGTCGCCGCGTATTCCGTATTCAGCATCTTGTATAGCGCGGAATTGAGCTGTATTCGGGTTTTGACGACGTATTGATTTGGGGCCCATTTTTGGATCTGCCGAGCCCAGTATGCAGGGTCTTGAATTCCCTGCTCGTTGAGTTTAATGGAAATTCCGGTAGCCTGTTCAGGATCGCGACCTAGTAAGGCTTGCACCCAACGAAGGTCTGTGATCAGGTATTTTTGGTCCCAATCCGCATCGACCGCATAAACGGCCGACAGGGTTAAAAACCCTTGTTCATAAGGCGTTGAGGTGGACAGCGCGCCTTTTTTGAGGGGTTTGGGCACCAACACCCCAATCGGCTGGCT
>DFSJ01000149.1:7543-7677 GCA_002378585.1 Flavobacteriaceae bacterium UBA3440
AGGTAAAGATTTTTTTCAATGGGGATGACTTCTGGCCAGTTGGGCGCCACCCCTTTGATCCAAGCGGTTTGACTTTTTTCTCCATGGGTCAAGTACACCCGTTCTTCTAGTTCTGGAGCCGAGGCCGCCACACC
>DFSJ01000037.1:0-2546 GCA_002378585.1 Flavobacteriaceae bacterium UBA3440
TTGACTCACGGTCAGCTCTGTTGGCAGCTACTTTTTGTCCTTTTTTGCGCAGTATTTCAATCGCTTTTTCAAAATCGCCATCAGCTTCCACCAATGCTTTTTTGCAATCCATCATTCCAGCACCTGTGGTCTGTCTGAGTTTGTTTACGTCTTGGGCGGTAATATTAGCCATGATATTTGGTATTTAATAATTAGCTCAATGCAGCGATAAGGTCTGCTTTTTTCATACTGGCAGCACCGGCGATATCGCTGGCAATCGCCAATTCTCTCAACTCGGCTACTGTTTTGCTTTCTAGGTCCACAGTAGTTTCTTTGATCTCAGCAGCAGCTTCCATCGCTTCCATTTGAGCATCGTCAGAAACATCTTTATCCGCCTTGCGGTCAGACAAACCTTCAGTAATAGCGGTAACTACACTTCCCATGATGGCTTCGATTGATTTTGAAGCATCATCATTAGCTGGGATAACGAAGTCAATCGGCTTTGGGTCACAGTTGGTATCCACCATAGCAAATACAGGGATATTCAATTTCTTGGCTTCTTTCACGGCGATGTGCTCTCTCATGGTATCTACCACGAAGATGGCTCCCGGAAGACGCGTCATATCAGCAATGGAACCTAAGTTTTTTTCCAACTTAGCGCGCAAACGATCAACTTGTAGTTTTTCTTTTTTAGACAGAGTTTCAAACGTACCATCCGTTTTCATGCGGTCGATAGAACTCATTTTTTTAACTGCCTTGCGAATAGTCACAAAGTTGGTCAACATACCACCCGGCCAACGCTCAGTGATGTAGGGCATGTTTACTTTTCCAGCTAAATCAGCTACGATATCTTTGGCTTGTTTTTTGGTAGCTACAAACAATACTTTGCGGCCAGAAGCAGCAATTTTCTTCAAAGCTTCGTTAGCTTCTTCTAATTTTGCAGCTGTTTTGTAGAGGTTGATTACATGGATTCCGTTGCGCTCCATGTAGATGTATGGAGCCATGTGTGGATTCCATTTTCTGGTAAGGTGACCAAAATGTACACCTGCCTCTAGGAGGTCTTTAACTTCAATTTTTGCCATTTTTTTACTTAGTTTACGTTCTTAATCATTTTTAGCAATATCCCTTGTGCCAGGCACGAGACATTTAGATGCTAAACTAGTTGCCCGCAGTGCGGACTCTATGGTATTTGGTGCCCAAAGGGCGGTTTCAAGGAACAAAAAAGTGGTTTTCCAAGGGAAAACCACTGTAGTATTAACGTTTGGAGAACTGGAAGCGCTTGCGGGCTTTCTTTTGTCCAAACTTTTTGCGTTCCACCATTCTTGGATCTCTGGTTAAAAGACCTTCTGGTTTTAGGATCGCTCTAAATTCTTCATTGATGGCGCAAAGTGCTCTGGAGATAGCCAAACGGATCGCTTCAGCTTGTCCAGTAATTCCACCGCCAAAAACATTTACTTTCACATCGTAAGAACCTTCTGTTCCTGTTAAAGAAAAAGGTTGTTGTACTTTGTATTGTAGGGTGCTTGTAGTCAAGTACTCAGCCAAGTCTTTCTTGTTTACGGTGATTTGGCCTTTTCCTTCAGTCACATAGACGCGGGCAACAGCAGTCTTTCTTCTTCCAATTTTGTGAATAGCCCCCATTATTTGAATTCTTTAAGATTAATTACTCTTGGTTTTTGCGCTTCTTGTTGGTGTGCAGCTCCTTCATAAACTTTAAGGTTTCTGAATAGTTCAGCTCCCAATTTGTTTTTAGGCAACATACCTTTGATAGATTTCTCGACCATGCGTGTTGGATTTTTTGCCATCAGTTCAACAGCAGATAAACTGCGTTGTCCTCCTGGGTATCCAGTGTGACGCACATAAGTTTTGGTTTGCATTTTGTTTCCAGACAAGTGGATTTTTTCGGCGTTGATCACTACCACATTATCACCACAATCTACGTGTGGGGTATAGTTTGGTTTGTTCTTGCCACGCAACATTACGGCTACTTTCGAAGCCAAACGACCCAAAGTCTCTCCTTCAGCATCTACCAAAACCCACTCTTTTTGAACGGTGTTTTTGTTGGCTGAAACAGTCTTATAACTTAATGTGTCTACACTCATAATCTTCTAATTAAACACGTTGTTCCCTACAAACGGGCTGCAAATGTACATTTAATTTGCGATAATGCAAATCTGTGATTTCAAATATTTCTAATTTTTTTCAAAAAAAGTCACTTATTAATGCGCCTCTAACCAGTTAGATCCTGATCCTATCTCCACCTCTAAAGGAACGGCACACTTATAGGCCCCTTCCATTTCTTTTTTTATCAATGCTGTGAGCTGATTTTTTTCCGGTAAATAAACTTCGAAAACCAATTCATCATGCACCTGAAGCAACATTTTGGATGTTAACTTTAATTGCTTCATGGACTCGTGAATTCGTATCATCGCTACTTTGATAATATCAGCGGCTGATCCTTGTATGGGCGCGTTTACCGCATTTCTCTCAGCGGCACCACGCACTACAGGATTGGATGAATTGATGTCTTTCAGGTACCGCCTACGTCCCATAACCGTTTGTACATA
>DFSJ01000037.1:2865-3200 GCA_002378585.1 Flavobacteriaceae bacterium UBA3440
GCGTAGTAGGTTTCAATCATTTCTTTGGCTTCGCTTCTGCTCAGGTCTGTTTGGTTGCTTAGTCCAAAGGCAGATACTCCGTATATGATGCCAAAGTTGACCGTTTTGGCTTGACTTCTTTGTGATTTTGATACCTCAGCTAGGGGGATGCCAAATAGTTTTGCCGCTGTAGCTGTATGAATATCGGCTCCTTGCTTAAACGCTTCAATCATGTGGTCTTCCTCACTGAGCGCAGCAATAATTCTCAATTCAATTTGAGAGTAATCCGCCGACATCAGTTCGTATTGATCATTTTTGGGAACAAAGGCTTTGCGCACTTCACGTCCTCGTTCTGT
>DFSJ01000073.1 GCA_002378585.1 Flavobacteriaceae bacterium UBA3440
TCTCAACTTTTTTTGAAGAAAAAAAAATCCCAAAAATAAACAGTTGGAAACCAACCTATTGTGGGCATTAAAAAAGAAGGGAAATAAAATTACAATCTTTTGGTGAACCTACCAATAGGTACTAGTTATTTTTTTTTCCACTCCAAAAAGAGTGGGCTTGTGCAAAATCAAATTGTATTGGAGAGGCTTGATATTGCAGTGTTTGGTCAGCAAATGCGCGCTGAAGGATCTCTTCAATCAAATAATCCTCCCTGACATTCATCGGATCAAACTCTGATTTTAAATCCAAATCAAACATTTTGGCCGTGGTACTGTACCAAAAAGCTCGCCAACCTCCGCGTAGATCTTTAACCAAATAAAAGGGTGCAGCACCCGTTTGACGGTGTATTAATTTAATGAGAATACGCCCTTCAGATCGGGTCATTTTTTTTAGTTCATCGGAAAACTCTCCCTCTACATAGCGCTGCATCTGCTTGGTGTGTTGCTTTTTCCTATTGCGTTTTGGAATAGCCTCGAGTTCAGCGTTGAGCTGCATCAATTTCTCTGCGGCCAACTTAGCATATGGATATACCTTTAGTGTTCTCCTTTTGAGCAATAAATAGCGGAACATATCCTGACTATCCCTAAATTTTGTTGGGCCAAAAACAAATACTTCCTTTAAGGCAATGGTTGGTGCCAATGTGTCCATTTCGGAAACCTTGACCAAGAGTGATTGGTCAGTACTATCAGGACGACCATCTTGAGACCAAGATCCCTGGGGCAAAAAGAATAAAAAAAGAAAAATAAACAACCGAATCATAGCGGAATATTATGGGACAAATTTAGCAATAAACCTGGCCTAGAATCACAAACAAACGTGAAAGTTAGTAAGTTTGTAAGCGCGTAATCTGCGCAGACAATTACCTAATATGAATAGAATGAATACAGAGCACACCTTAGATCAAGGCGCATTGGCCTTTTTGGAAGCATACCTAAACAACGCTGCCCCAACGGGCTACGAGTGGAATGGTCAAAAATTGTGGATGGATTACCTAAAACCTTATGTCGATACCTTTATCACCGACACTTATGGAACCGCCGTTGGAGTAATCAACCCAGACGCTCCCTACAAAGTAGTTATTGAAGGTCATGCAGATGAAATTTCATGGTACGTGAACTACATCACTGAGGATGGCTTGATTTATGTCATCAGAAACGGGGGAAGCGATCACCAAATTGCTCCGTCTAAACGCGTAAACATCCACACCAAAAATGGAATCGTTCCTGGAGTTTTTGGCTGGCCTGCTATTCACACAAGAAAAGACAAATCAAAAGAGCAAGCCCCTGCATTGGACAACATCACTATTGATATAGGAGCAAAAGATGCAGAAGAAGTCAAAGCGATGGGAGTACACGTGGGATGCGTCATTACCTATCCAGACACCTTTCACATTCTGAACAAAAACAAATGGGTATGTCGGGCTATCGACAACAGAGCGGGCGGATTCATGATCGCACAAGTGGCTCGATTGCTTAAAGAACGGAACATCAAACTTCCTTTTGGCTTGTATATCACCAATTCTGTTCAAGAGGAAATTGGGTTGAGGGGTGCAGAAATGATTACCCAAACCATCAAGCCAAATGTCGCTATCGTTACCGATGTATGCCACGACACAACGACTCCAATGATCGAGAAAAAGACTGAGGGTCTCATTAAAATCGGTGATGGTCCGGTAATTTCATACGCACCCGCCGTCCAAAACAAACTGAGAGAGCGCATCATGGACACTGCTGAAAAATCCAATATTCCCTTTCAGCGCATGGCTTCATCAAGATCCACAGGAACGGATACGGATGCATTTGCCTACAGCAATGGAGGGGTCGCTTCTGCGCTTATCTCACTTCCTTTGCGCTATATGCACACCACTGTTGAAATGGTGCATCAAGATGATGCATGCCATGTAATCGAACTGATTTTGGCTACTCTTCAAAATATTGAGCCAGGAGAAACGTTCAGTTATTTCTCCTAAATGACCAAAAAGGCACTAGAACTCATTCCTTGTTGTAACCGATACGGCATGGAATGGGGACGGCCTATACCTAAGGACTGGGCCCATAAAAGAGGGGTTGTACACCCCACAGTCCATGTTATGGTGTTCAATCTGGAGAAAGAATTAATTGTTCAGTTGAGAAAAAAAACCAAGCAAACTAATCCACTCCATTGGGATGTATCCGCAACAGGTCATGTCGATTGGGGCGAATCCCCGTTGGATGCGGCCATTCGTGAAACCCGAGAAGAACTAGGTTTGCAAATCAGTCAGGAATTACTCATACCCATAGGTGGATGGTATTCTGCCGAATATTTCCCCAAAAATAGATGTATCGATCGAGAATTCAATTGGGTGTACCTGTATACCCAACTTATTGATCAAAAGTCCCTGATGCATCAAACTGAAGAGATTGATCGTTTATCCGCTGGCCGATTAGACCTATTGTCTACCCAGAAGGTTTGGCACCACTACCCTATTGTCCAACACCCAAATGCGTATTGGAATGCTGTACGACAGAAATTATCCCTGTTGCACCTTTAACCAGCTAGAAAGTTCACTCCAAGGCAAGGTGACTTGAGACCCATCAATCATATTTTTCACCACAGCCGTATTTTGCTCCATTTCTTGTGAACCAATCAAGACAACCCATGGGATGGATCTTTGATCGGCGTATTTCATTTGCTTCTGCATTTTAGCCGCTGAAGGATACAACTCACAGGAAACCCCTGCACTTCTCAGGGATTGAACTAATGGAAGACAAGCCATAGCCTCCGGTGCACCAAAATGGGCAAACAAAACCAATGGACGACTGACAATCGTCTGGGGAAATAATCCGAGTGTTTCCATGGCTAGATAAATTCGATCCAACCCAAAAGAAATACCTACCCCACTGAGTCCGGATAATCCAAATATAGAGGTCAAATCATCATATCTACCGCCCCCACCAATAGATCCTATACCTACAGAAGCTGGGGCAGCAACTTCAAATATCATACCTGTGTAGTAGTTTAAACCTCTGGCTAGAGTCACCTCAATATCTATCTGCAATTCATTGAGGGAAACCGCGCTTAACCCATCAAACACAAATCTTAGCTCTGCGACACCTTGAAGCCCAATAGAGGAAGTGGCTAGAAACACAGACAATTCATCCAGTACACGATCAACACTTCCCTGAATGGCAAATAAGGGACGGGCTCGTTCAATACTTTCTTGTGTCAGGCCTTGCAATAACATTTCCTGCTCTACAGCATCTTGACCAATCTTATCGAGTTTATCCAACGCAACGGTAAAGGGAATCAACAATTCTGGAGCACCAATCACCTCAGCAATTCCAGTCAATACTTTTCGATTATTCATTTTAAGACGAACTCCGGATAGCCCTAATTCCGAAAAAACGGCGTCGTATAATTGGATCAATTCAACTTCTTGAAACAAGGAATCCGACCCAACTACATCAGCATCGCACTGATAGAATTCTCTATATCGACCCTTTTGCGGTCTATCTGCACGCCAAACGGGTTGTATTTGGTAGCGTTTAAATGGAAAGGTTAATTCATTTTGATGCATGACTACGTAACGGGCAAAGGGAACTGTTAGGTCATACCGCAAAGCCTTTTCACTCAAAAGAGGAGTCCAGGAAGATGCATTGGGTGCCGCTAATTGATCCGGAGAGATTTTAGACAAAAAATCACCCGAATTTAAGATCTTAAAAACCAATCGATCCCCCTCTTCTCCATACTTTCCCATCAGGGTTTCGTAATTTTCAAAGGAAGGTGTTTCAATGGGACCAAATCCACTGAGCAAAAAATGCTTTTTCACCACAGAAATGATGTAGTTTCTTCGGGCTACTTCAAGCGGACTAAAATCACGCGTTCCTTTAGGTAATGATGGTTTTTGGGCCATAATGGTTATTGATTTCGTAGGCAAACCTACTAAAAATGTACTAGCTAAACATCAAAAAAAGGGAAGCATATTCTGGTGCATCAACGATAGAGGCTCCCTGCTGAATCAATTTAAAAATCTCTTGATGCCTATTTTCATTCAGCTTTTTAGTCCCTTTACTGATCTCCAGCATCTCGTTGGACCAATGTGTCTTGAGCCAATCAACCAACTCTACAGTTGTCCAATCTACTGTCTGATCCAGCCAGGAAAAACGCAACATGGACATCAACTCGCCGTTCACTTGAAATACAAAGCAAAAATCACTAGTACGGTGTTCTAAAAATTTAACTTTTGACAAGACATCCTCCCAAACCACGTCTGAAAAGGCATCTAATTGACGATCAACCTCAACTATATCGGTGTTTTTTAGACGATTCCAAGACTTGGCATCAATCGACTGAGCAGCCAAAAAGGTGGCAAAATCCTCAGCTAAGGTGTGAAACTGTTCCTGGGTTAAACGAATGTACTTCATCGGCATAAAAAAAGGCTATAGAAACTATAGCCTTTATTATTTTAAAGAATCGTCAATTATTTTTCAGCAACAACATCAAAATTTAACGTCACCAAAACCTCACGATGCAAACGAATCGTTGCATTGTATGGACCGGTTCTTTTGATGGTTCCACCTTGTACAGAGATAAATTTCTTGTCAATGGTTTGACCAGCCTGAGCCAATGCCTCAGCTAAATCTGCATTGCCAATAGAGCCAAATAATTTATCCCCTTCTCCTGTTTTAGCAGCTATTTTGATGGATAATTGTGCGATAGCTTCAGCCAATTGCTGGGCTTCTTTCACTTGCTTGGCTTCTTTGTGAGCTCGTTGCTTCAAATTTTCAGCAAGTACTTTTTTTGCTGAAGGAGTCGCCATAACAGCTAATCCTTGAGGAATCAGGTAGTTTCTTCCGAAACCATTCTTTACTTTAACGACATCGTCTTTAAAGCCTAAATCCTGAACGTCTTGTTTTAGAATAAGTTCCATGGTCGTCTCTAATTATTTAAGTAAATCTCCTACGTAAGGCATTAATGCGATGTGTCTCGCTCTTTTCACAGCCACAGCCACTTTTCTTTGGTACTTCAAAGAAGTTCCTGTAAGTCTTCTGGGCAATAATTTTCCTTGCTCGTTGACCAATTTCATCAAAAAGTCAGCGTCCTTGTAGTCGATGTACTTGATTCCAGATTTTTTAAATCTGCAATATTTCTTCTGTTTGTTGGTATCGATGTTCAAAGGCGTTAAATAACGCACTTCACCATCTTTTTTACCTTTTGCTTGTTGTTCAATAGACATGACTAAAGGGCTTTAATGTTTAATTTTTCTCTTCTGCGCTGCGCCCATGAAATGGCGTGCTTGTCTAATTTCACAGTTAGGAAACGCATAATGCGTTCATCGCGTGAAAATTCTTGCTCAAAAAGGCCGATAGCCTCTCCAGGAGCAGTGAATTCAAACAAATGGTAAAAACCACTTTTTTTGTGTTGGATTGCGTAGGCCAACTTTTTAAGTCCCCAGTTTTCTTTGGAGACCATTTTGGCACCACTCTTAATTAAGAAATCCTCGAATTTCTTAACTGTTTCCTCTATCTGGGTCTCAGATAGAACGGGATTCAAAATGAAAACAGTTTCGTAATGGTTCATAAGTTCATAAAATTTAAGGGTGCAAAAATAAAACAAACATTTTGGATGAACAAGTGAAATGACGAATCATTTGACTTCCAGCAAATATGGGGGTTATAGATCGAATATACTTTTTGCTCACATCGCCAAAACGACCTTTAACAACACCATAAGCCTACTTCACAACATTTTTTAGTTCACCTGATGCAAGGCAGATACTTTAGTCAAACTAACCACTAAATCATCAGCTATGAAAAAACTAAACTGTGTGATCGTTGAATCTGAATTGTCAAAAAGAGAGCATATCCGTCAAATGGCGTTAAAACACCCTCAGCTCAATTTACTCTGCACTTTTAGAAACGCCATTGAGGCCGTTCACGGAATCAATTGCCGAGAAGTAGATATCGCCATCATTGCTGCCGACATGCCGCTGCGCAACGGATTTCAGTTGATTGAATCCCTGCACAACAGTCCTCAGATCATTGTGATGGCAGAAAATACACAACACGCGATTAAAGCTTTTGATTACAATGTCACCGACTTTTTATGTGGCCCGGTAAAACAAGACCGTTTTGATGCAGCCATAGCCAAAGCATACGCTAGAGTAGAACAAAATAGACAGTGGGTAAATGAAGAACCCTCTATTTATGTAAAGCACGAACACAGCAAAAAAAGATTGGTGATTCAGTCGATCAAATGGGTAGAGGCACTTGGGGATTATGTCAAAGTAATTACAGACAAACAGAATTTCATACTTTCCATGGGCCTCACCAAATTCTTGAGTTTATTGCCGGAGCACTCCTTTTTTAGAATCCACAAATCATATGCCGTGAACCTGCACCGCATTGAAACTTACCAAGAGAAAAAAGTTTGGGTAGACCTGATTGAATTACCCGTGAGCAGAAACAACAAACAGGCTTTTGAAGTGGCTTTAAAACAGCTGCACTTTCAGCACGATGTGGGATGAACTCAAGGGGCTAATAATCTACCTGAAACAAAAGACGAATCGAACGAAACTCAGGTATAGCCTCAAAAGTTTGCTGTAATCGACTCAAGGACTTTTTGACACCAGACAGGGAAACATGTGGGGGAACTTTGACGACAATATGTTTGATAAACTGATCTTTGATCCTGGCAACAGCTGGATCAGCAGGCCCCAAGACGGGTAAACTACTTCTGGATACAATTTGATGAGCTAACCAATGGGCTCCTTTGTCCACTGTATTCCAGCTTTTATGCTTTAGTATCACTTTGATCAACTTAACTTCAGGTGGGTACTGAAAAGTACGTCTTTGAGCTAACTGAGTTTCTACCATTCCCGCATAATCATGTCTGGAGACTTGCTGCAGCAAAGGATGTTCAGGCATATATGTTTGTATATAAAATTTCCCCTGAGCCTCTGAACGCCCAGAACGCCCACCCAGTTGATAGAGGATCTGGAACGCTTGTTCATGGGCATAATATTCAGGGTGATGCAACATCGCATCTGCTTGAAGAACACCCACCAAACCAACTTGCTTGAAATCCAATCCCTTGGACAGCATTTGAGTGCCTATTAACACCTTAAATGACTGTTGTTCAAATCCGTCTATGAGCTCTTGGTAGGCATTTTTTCTTCGTGTAGTGTCTTGGTCCATCCTTTTTACAGAAACGCCAGGAAAGAGTTCTTGAAATGATTCGAGTACTTGCTGAGTACCCAATCCGAGGGTTTCCATGCCCGGAGCGCGACAGCTTGGGCACTGACTTAGGTGGTTTTGAAAAAAACCACAATAATGACATTTCAAAATGTTGCCTTGCTTGTGGTAGGTCAAAGAAACATCACAACTGGGGCACTGAGGACTGTGACCACATGAGGTACACTGTACACTAGGTGAAAACCCTCTTCGATTTTGAAATAGAATGACTTGTTTCCCTTGTCCCAAACACTCGGAGATTCCATCGATAAGCACCGAAGAAAAATGACCTTTCATTTTCTTTTTTAGCTGTTGTTCTTTGAGATCGATTAACAAGACTTGGGGTAACGGGGTTCCCAAATGCCTTTCATCCAGGCGCACATACCCATATTTGCCAGACTGAGCATGTGCCATAGATGTTAAACTGGGGGTAGCTGAACCTAAAACAACACCACATCCATACAGATGAGCCGCATATATCGCTGCATCCCTTCCTTGGTACCTGGGCGCAGGTTCTGTTTGCCTGTAAGCCGACTCATGCTCTTCATCAACAACCACCAGACCCAAACTTTTCCAGGGCAGAAATACAGCCGATCGAGTACCCAAGATCAATTGAGCTGTTGATGTCCCTGCAGCAACTCGACGCCAAACCTCAACCCGTTCATTTTGACTCATCCCGGAATGATAGGTAGCTACTTTATCGCCGAAATACATTTGCATTCTTTTAATCAATTGCGTGGTCAATGCGATTTCTGGTAACAAGAAGAGAACTTGTCGATCTTTTTGCAACAATTCTTCAAATAAATGAGCATAAACCTCCGTTTTCCCGGAACCTGTAATACCGTGAAGCAAGGTCACTTTTGATTCGTACAATCGATCCAAGAGCTCATTCAAGGCGACATTCTGCGGGGGGTATAGTGGCTTTAATGGTTTTGTAGATTCATTTTGATCCCATACAATTCGATCTACACGTACCGACTTTTCAAGCAACAACTCCTTGTCAACAAGTGATCTATATGCGGAAGGACTCCAAAAATCCGTGTTGGTCAACTCTTTCTTTTTTATGCTAAACGCAACACCAGTAGACTTTTCTAGACACCAGGAAAAAAGAGCTTTTTGTTTGGGCGGCAAGGCACTTGAAAGAGATTTCTGGTGGATATCTGCACGTATAAATGTCTCATATTTAGGAACATATTTTTCCTTAATGTCTTGTTCAACCAAAATGAAACCTTGATCCACCAAATCATTGATGGTATCCATTCCAGACGACTTAGTCCCTATAGACAACAACGTATTTAATGGGAGTGACTTGTGTTGTGCGAGCGCCTCCAACATCATGTATGCTTGATCCGTCAATTGATCAGCATCTACATGCGCCTCAGGTGTCAATTGAACCAATGTCTGTGAAGAAAGCAAAAGTGCGCTGGGGATGGCCGCCTTCAACACCAACCCCAATGGACTCATATAGTAAGTAGATAACCAATCAAAAAATAACATTTGTTGCTCGGTGATCCATGGAGTTTCATCCAACACATAAACGATCTCCTTGAGGGAATCATCCGCATGATTTACTTCACGAATGCGCCAAACAATACCGGTCTGCCATTTTTTGGACCCAAACGGCACCACTACGCGTACGCCTGTTCTGGGAATTTCGATTTCCTCAGGCAGACCATAGGTATACAAATGGTTAAGTGGCAAAGGCAGCAAGACATCCAGCTGAATCATTTATTATTTGCTAGTTTTGGGCGATGGGTTGAATCACCAAATATAAATAATCCATTTCCATAAAGATCTTAACCATGCATATCAAAATAGTTTGTATCGGAAAAACAGACCAGCGTGAAATTGAGGCTTTAATGGGCCAATACACCGAAAGACTGCAACACTACATCAAGACAGAATGGATATTCATCCCTGATCCAAAAAACAGAAAAACGCTTAGCAAAGAAATGCAGATGGCTTGGGAAGCAGATCAGATCAGTAGCCACATTAAAAACAATGACCTGGCCATTCTATTAGATGAAAAAGGTAAAACCTTTAGCTCGATGGGCCTGAGTGAATTCATCAACAAAACCATGGTTGCCGGATACAAACACGCTGTTTTTGTGATCGGAGGACCTTACGGAATCAGCGCTTCACTGAAATCTAAACACCCCCAATGTATTTCGTTATCTTCACTGACCTTTTCACACCAAATGGTCAGGCTCTTTTTGGTTGAACAATTATACCGGGCGATGACTATACTAAACAACGAGCCGTACCACCACGAATAGATTAGTACAATACCCTGAACTTGATGGTATTGTCAATCTTTTTTAGGGCTTTCATGACTTCCTTGTTATACTCTTTGTTTACCTCAGTGATCACATACCCAACCTCGTTATCTGTGGATAAGAACTGCCCTGTTATGTTTAAGTCAAATTTGGCAAGAACTTCGTTTATCTTGGCCATTACTCCAGGTACATTGTGGTGAATGTGTAAAAATCTATGGGTGTTCTTTTGTTCTGGAAGTCTCAGGTTGGGGAAATTTACCGCATCAACCGTGGTGCCAGAGTTGATATAATCCATAATTTTCTTAGGAACAAAAGACGCTATATCTTTTTGAGCCTCTTCGGTGCTTCCTCCGATGTGGGGAGTTAAAATCACGTTGTCTAATCCGCGAAGTTCGGTTTCAAAAGGACCATTTCCAATAGGTTCCCATGGATAAACATCTACCGCTGCCCCACCTAAATGACCACTTTTTAAGGCGGCCACAAGGGCTGGAATATCCACCACAAAACCTCTGGCCAGATTGATAAACAGCGCCCCCTTTTTCATTCGGCTAAATCGATCCGCATTGAATAAATCAGTGTTGGCTTTGTTGTCATCTACATGTAAGGACACTACATCTGCTATGGCTAACAGTTCATTAAGTGAATTACACTTGGTAGCATTACCCAGAGCCAGCTGATCGTTGATATCGTAAAAGTAAACCTGCATACCCATGGCTTCGCACAACACGGAAAGCTGTTTGCCGATGTTTCCATAACCCACAATACCTATTTTCTTGCCTCGGACCTCCGTAGCGTTTGAGGCGGTTTTGTTCCACTGACCATTGTGGATTTCTGTGGATCTCGGAAATATGCGACGCATCAACATAATGATCTCACCGATGGCTAGCTCTACTACGGAGCGCGTGTTGCTGTAAGGCGCATTAAACACCACAACCCCTTGTTTTTTGCAAGCCATCAAATCAATCTGTGTGGTTCCGATGCAAAATGCACCCACCACCATCAACTTGTCAGCCGCATCGAGTACTTTTTGTGTGACTTGAGTCTTAGAGCGTATGCCTAGGACATGTACATCTTT
>DFSJ01000020.1 GCA_002378585.1 Flavobacteriaceae bacterium UBA3440
ACACCAGCCTCCCCTTGTATGGGCTCTACCAAGAATGCAGCGATATGTGGATCGGATTCCAGTGCTTGAGCTAGAGCGGGGATGTCGTTATACGGTATTTGAATAAAACCGTCTGTGTAGGGACCAAAATCCTTTTGGGCCGTTGAATCAGAGGAAAAGGAAATGATGGTGGTGGTTCGACCGTGAAAATTATTGGCACAGACGATAACTTTTGCTTGATTAGCCGGAATCATTTTTACTCTATAGCCCCATCTTCTGGCAATTTTAAGCGCTGTTTCTACTGCTTCAGCACCAGTATTCATCGGCAACACCTTATCAAATCCAAATGTTTGGGTGATTTTTTGCTCGTAGACCCCCAGCTGATCATTGTAGAATGCCCGAGACGTCAAAGCGAGTTTTTGCGCTTGGTCAATCAGTGCTTGAGTGATTTTAGGATGGCTATGCCCTTGATTTACTGCGGAGTACGCGGACAAAAAATCATAGTACTTTTTGCCTTCTACATCCCAAAGGTAAACACCTGATCCTTCCTTAAGTACCACAGGTAGCGGGTGATAATTATGAGCTCCGTATTTTGATTCAAGCGCTATCGCTTCTTGTGAGCTATTGATGGTAGTACGTGTCATTTCTTGCGATTACATCCAACTTAAAACATTCCTACTTCTGTGGTGGAGAGAAATCATCCAGGGTAAAACTACAAATATTGAACATGAATTAAAACCCTTTACACAGCGCACGCGAAAAAAGATATTATTTTTGGGGCATGCGAAAAGTAAAAACCCCGCAGACCTTCACCGAACTTCTCGTGGTGGACACTGCAGACAAAGGCCGAAGTGTGGCCAAAACCCCTGACGGCCAAGTTATTTTCTTAGAAGGTGCCGTGCCGGGTGATGTAGTCAATGTGCGTACCACCAGAAAGAAAAAAAACTTTTTCGAGGGAGTTGTTACGGAAATCAAAGAACCTTCACCCTATCGAACAGTACCAAAATGCGTGCACTTTGGGGTCTGTGGGGGATGCAAATGGCAAAACATGTCTTACGAAAGACAACTCTATTTCAAAGAAAAAGAAGTAGCTCAAAACATAGAACGCATAGGACATACACAAGCCTTAACCACAATTCCCATTGCAGGATGTCCCACACCTTATGGGTATAGAAATAAGATGGAGTTCTCTTTTTCTGCGCAAAGGTGGCTCACTGATGCTGAAATCAAACAATCCGAAGAAATTGCCGATCGCGAAGCCTTAGGTTTTCATATTCCTGGAATGTGGGATAAAATACTCGACCTAAAAGAGTGTCACCTACAACCAGAACCCTCTAACAGTATTCGACTAGCGGTTAAAGCATACGCCCTAAAACACGGGTTATCATTTTACCATGTGCGGCAACAAACTGGATTATTGCGCAGCTTAATGATTCGCAACAACCAAGCTGGTGCCGTGATGGTGCTCTTTCAATTTTTTGAAAACCATCAAGATCAAATCAAAGGATTGCTTGATTATTTACTCGGTGCATTTCCACAAATCGAATCCATGATGTATACCATCAACCAAAAAGCTAACGACAGTTTATACGATTGTGAATTGGTCTGCTACAACGGTCAAGACTACATCATGGAAACCATGGAAGGATTAAGCTTTAAAATTCAGGCAAAATCCTTTTATCAAACCAATCCAACTCAGGCGTACACCTTATATCAAATCGCTCGAACGATGGCTGGACTCACCGGCACTGAAGTAGTCTATGACTTGTATACAGGTACTGGCACCATTGCCCAATTTGTGGCAAAATCTGCCAAAAAAGTTATTGGCATAGAGTCGGTAGCTGATGCTGTAGCAGATGCCAAGGCCAATGCATCACACAACCAAATAAACAATGTCCATTTTTTTGTGGGTGATATGAAATCGTTGCTCACTGAAGAGTTTGTCCGGGAACACGGAGCTTGTGATGTGCTTATTACCGATCCCCCAAGGGCTGGAATGCATCCCGATGTGGTAGAACAAATCCTGTCCATGGCCCCAGAGAAAATTGTGTACGTCAGCTGTAACAGTGCCACCCAAGCTAGAGATATTGCACTGCTCACCAAAAAATATCGACTAATCTCTAGTCAAGCCGTGGATATGTTTCCTCAAACCCACCACGTGGAAAATGTTGTACTTTTAACCAAAATAGCGTGATGCGCCGTATAGGTTATTGGCTTTTACTGGCCGTTTTTTTCATTCAAGTAGGCTGCGAAAAGGATGACATCTGTATCGCAGGTGATGCCCCGCGTTGGCATATTTCATTTAGAGACGCTGCACAACCCGATCTCCCTAAGGCGCCTGAATCTCTATGGATTATCGGTGCAGACTCAACCAAACCTTTGACCAATCCTGTTCCTGGCAGTAGTGAGTCTACTGAAATTTGGTTGCCCATCGACCCGACAAGCTCAAAAACCACGTTTAACTTAATTGCCTTTGGTGTTCTAGAAAATGACCAATTAACCGGATCGGTAGAACAATTGGCTATCTCGTACGCCACCGAACCAAAGTTTTTATCTAAAGCCTGTGGATTTACACCCCAATACTTCCAGGTTGAAGGAACTTGGATAGAGCAAAGCAAATCCTGGATAAAATCCGTAACCTGGACGACCACACAAATTACAGAAGATGAAAGCATACATACGATCATCTATCACTAAGTGGGTAGCTTTAATTGGGCTATCCGGTCTATGGGCCCAAAATACATCTGTCAAGGATTCTGTTCTACCCAAGGAACCCTATGGATTGAGAATCGGTTACGACCTCGCAAAAACATTGAGGTCACAAACCAAAGAAGGGTATGCGGGAAATGAAATCAGTGCGGATCTTCGCATTGGAGGATTCCGCTACTTGGCTGTTGAGCTCGGAAGTGAAAAAATCACGCTGATGGAGGACAGCTACACATGGACGCCCAGTGGCTCCTACCTAAAAGCAGGCCTAGATGTCAATTTTTACGACAACTGGTTCGGAATGAACAACATGATTTTTGGCGGATTTAGGCTAGCACGTGCCCACTATGAAGTCAAAACAGAATCGATGATGTGGTATGATTCAAATAGATATTGGCACCCAGATCAATATGCTGTAGCCACAGAAATACCCGGACCGGTGAGCGGTTTAAAAGCTCATTGGGTAGAGGCGGTTGTCGGGATTAAGGCAGAATTATTTAAAAATGTGTATTTGGGTGGAAGCGTTCGACTGGGCTACTT
>DFSJ01000154.1 GCA_002378585.1 Flavobacteriaceae bacterium UBA3440
GCGGATCGATCAAATCACCAAGCCATTTTGGCTGATCAATACAGGTCGTGGAAAAACAATGGATACCCACGCCGTTTTAGAGGCACTTGACCGAGGCCAGATCCTGGGCGCAGCCCTAGATGTTTTGGAGTTTGAACCCAGTAGTTTTGAGGGTTTATTTCAGGGCCCAAATCCGCACCCGACCCTAGTACGCTTGGTCCATCACCCCAAGGTACTGCTCTCTCCACATGTGGGCGGTTGGAGTGCTGAAAGCCATGTCAAACTCGCACAAACCATCGTTGACAAAGTAGCCGCTTGGGAAAAAATTACCTACTGATTTATTGGGTGTTGCCCCGCTCTATTTCTTTTTGAAACTCCTCCATCACGGGACGCACGGTTTCTTCAGGTATTTCTGAAATTTTGATGTACATCAAACCGTCAATGGCATTGTTAAACAACGGATCCACATTAAATGCCACTACTTTGGCGTTTTGCTTGATGTATTTTTTAATCAAGACAGGAAGCCTTAAACTTCCTGGCTCCACTTCCTCAATCAATCGATCAAATTTATTGAGATCGGCTTGCGTTTCATCAAAAACAAACTCTTTATCCGCATCCTTGAGCTTGACCTTAAACTCCTTTTTAGGGTGGATGTATTGGGCGATGTACGGATCCCAATAGTGAGATTTCATAAACTCAATCATCAATGATTTAGAGAAATTGGAAAACTGATTGCTGATACTGACGCCGCCCATCAAAAAGTCGTGATCGGGATAGCGAAGCGTGGTGTGTATGATCCCTTTCCACAAAAGAAAAAGCGGCATCGGTTTTTGCTGATACTCCGAGACAATATAGGCCCTGCCCATCTCAATAGTGCGCTGCATCATCGGGTAAAGCTCTGGCTCCATGCGGAACAGATCTTGAACGTAGAACCCCTCAATACCCTTGGCTGAAAAAATCTCTTGACCAAAACCCATGCGGTAGGCGCCTACGATACATGCCCCTTCATGGTCCCACAAAAATAGATGATGGTAATAGGTGTCGTAGGTGTCCAGATCGATCGATTTGTTGGTCCCCTCTCCAATGGCTCTAAAAGTCAGTTCACGCTGACGACCAATTTCCTGTAACAGTCCCGGAATCTGAGGTGCTTGGGCCAGGAAGACCTCGTAATTCTTGCTTTTTAAAAGGGATTTGCCCAGCTGCTGGAGGACAGCTATTTCACGGGCCAATAACTCAGGATCTTGAGCCCCCACAATTTTTTTGGGTATTTTGGGCAATTGGATCGTGCTGGGTAACGTCAGGCGCCTGCGCTCGTATACCTTGGAAAGCATTTCGGTTTTAAGCCGCAACAGCGCTCCGTACTCTTCTATGGTCAATTCTTCTTCTTGTTGGGAGACAGAAATAGGTTTTCCTATGCGTATGGATATTTTTCGAAAACGCTGTGTAAACATCTCTGACACCAAAGCAGCGGTGCGAAATGCAGGACCCAAACGAGCAATTCTGTAAAAGAACGTGCTGTTTTTGGCATGAAAATAGACCGGGACGACAGGGACTCCGGCTTTTCTGATCAACTTTAATGCGGGAATATGCCAGGGTTGGTCTATCGATTTATTTCCCGCTCTTGTGGTGGCTACTTCGCCGGCAGGAAAAATACCCAAGACCCCTCCTTCTGCTAGATGGGCCAGTGCTTGTTTGAAACCCTGTAAACTGCTTGACGCCTCTTTGTGGTCCTCAAATGGATTAACCGGAAAAATATACGGGGCCAATGGGGTGATTCTAGACAACAAAAAATTGGCCATTACTTTAAAATCTGGCCGTTGACTGCCCACCAACAACAAAAGTAAAATCCCGTCAATCCCACCCAGGGGGTGATTGGACACCACGACAAAGGGACCTGTTTTGGGAAAACGTTTTAGCTCCTGTTCAGGCCACCGCACGTCTATTTCGAAGTAATCCATGACCGCCTGCATAAATGCAGGACCGTCTAAATGTTTGTGGGCGTCATAAAAGCGATTTAGCGCCGATATTCTGGTGATTTTTATCAACACCCATCCAGCCAATTCCCCCAGCAAACCCCAACGGGAAAGTCCACTGGCTTGCGCCATTTCTTTTGCACTGACCAAACTCATGAGTCTTGAAATTTAAAACTCAAAGATACAAAACGAAAGGGGACCAGTGTTAAGCTACCACTAACTGTACGGTCTCTTTACCTCGCTGCTCTAAAAGAATCTCTTTATCTTTTTGTAGTGCCAAAATTGAGGGCTCATCAAAATGACGCACCGTATATAAGGATACATCAAATACGGCAGTCACCTTATATTTTTGCTCCAGTACTTCCAACAATTCGTCTAAACGCTTAAACCGGTTGTCTACGCATACCGAGAAACTGATGGCTGAGTTTTGAATCAGTTCCACTTTGATGTTGTATTGGTGAAAAAGCCTGAAGAGTTCACTCATGGAGTTCTCTACAATAAAGGAGAAATCTCGGGAAAAGAGTTTTAGGAGTACTTGTTCTTTCTTGACAATGAAGCAAGGCACCATAGGCGTAATGCCCTCCCCTTCGGAAACTGTGGTGCCTGGCGCATGCGGGTCAACAAATGACTTAACGTGCAAGGGGATCAACTTTCCTTGAAGTGGTTGAAGTGTTTTTGGGTGAATAACTGATGCGCCGTAAAAGGCAAGCTCAATAGCTTCTCTGTAGGAAATATGGTGCAAAAGTTCAGCGTTTTCAAAATATCTGGGATCTGCATTGAGTACGCCGGGTACGTCTTTCCAAATGGTCACTGACTCAGCGTCCATACAATAGGCCAATATAGCCGCCGTATAATCTGAGCCTTCCCGACCTAAAGTGGTGGTAAAGTGATTTTCATCCGACCCTAAAAATCCCTGGGTGATGTAAAAAGGACCCTTGGTGAGTTTGGCGCTTACTGCTGAGGCGGTTTGCTCCCAATCGACTTGAGCGTCTCGGTAGTGGTTGTCGGTCTTGATCAATCCACGCACATCAATCCATTGATTGGCCAACCCTTGGGTGATCAGATATTCGCTGAGGATCGTCGACGAAAGCAATTCCCCATAACCGACGATCTGGTCGTACACAAAATTGTATTTGGGAGACTTGTTGCGTTTAAAGAAATCTTCGATTTCTAAAAATAGTAGCGCCACCTTATGATAAACCGGATGTTGGGCATCGGGGAACAATTCAATAACCACGTCCATATGGTAGCGGCGAATCCCCTCAAGTGATCCCGTAATGCCATACGGATGGGCCATGTAGATCCCCACCAATTCTTCCATAGCATTGGTGGTCTTGCCCATAGCAGACACAACCACCAGGGTCTGGTCATGACCCATTTCTCTCAATACATGTGCGACATTGCGCACACCAGCAGCATCTTTTACCGATGCTCCTCCGAATTTAAATACCCTCATGATTGATGTGGAAAAAAGTGAATGCCTTCTGAGCTGAGCTGAACCACATGCCAGTCTCTAAGCACTTTGGCTCCTTTTGATTCATAAAAATCGATGGCCGATTGGTTCCAGCTGAGCACTTCCCACGAAATACGGGCTACACCTTGTTGTGCCCCGTACCTTACCACAGCACTCAACAAAGCACTCCCCAATCCCAAGCCGCGTTTTGATTCCTTAACAATTAAATCCTCAAGATGTAGGGATTTACCTTTCCAGGTTGAATATCGGGGATACACCAAAGCCATACCCGCTATACCATCATCTGTCTCTGCGACAAAACAGTGAAACCTTGGGGCCTCGGAGCCAAAACCATCTTCGATCAGTTGGTCAAGGGTCAAGGTGACTGCATCTGGTTCACGCTCAAAAACAGCCAACTCCACAATCAGCGCATGTACCGCAGGCATGTCTTGAGCAACGGCAGGTCGAATAGAATAAGACATATTGTTATAAATAAAACACAAAGTTAAATATTTTTATTTGGTCACAAAAAAAACTCCGCTTCAATGGCGGAGTTTCACAATTTCAATCACGAGCGTCATTATTGCAACACTTGCTTGAAGTCTGAAAAGGAAATTTGACCGTTAAACAAACTACACCAGTGGTTTAACTGTTGCTCTATGCCTTGTGTCGGGAATCCTAGTGCAATGGCGTATCGTTGTAGCAGTCTGCGCTCCGCATCGTCCATTCTTCCATCGATATGACCCATTCTGAGCAAGGCGTACATGCGCTCTAAACGTTCCTCGGCGTCAATTACTGGAGTGACCACTGCTGACCCAGCACGCTCTCGTAACCGCAGTTGTTCCTCTTGGTTCCATCCCATACGCTGAGCAATTCGGTTCAATAAGGCTTGTTCTTGTTCACTGACTTGACCATCTACCTGAGCGATACGCACCAGGGACAAATAAAGGTTTTCATTATTTTCAGATGAAGCAGAAGGATATAATTGTGCAATCGACATAAATCATATTTTAAACCACAAAGATAATGCATTGGCTACTTGTCCCCCAATAGAGATGGACTATCTTTGCGCAAATTTTCATCCTTGTCAGAGTTTTTATTGCGCACATACCTAGAAAATGCCCCCCACCTCATCGAGATGGAGCGGGCACTGGCGCATCCTAATTCGCCAGGTGGATCCATCAAAAAGACCCTTACCGGATGGGAAGGTTCTGTGGGCGCTTTAGTCTTGGGTCAGCTGTTTCACAAAAAAAATCGACCTATTTTATGGGTGCTGCGCGATCAAGAGTCTGCGGCCTATGCCTACAATGATTTACAATTATGTTTAGGCACAGATCAAGTGCTTTACTATCCGGGGAGCTACAGGAAACCTTACCAAATTGAAGATACCGCCAATGCCAATGTGCTTCTAAGAACAGAAGTGTTGAAGAAGTTAAAAACGTCCAAAAATCCTATTGTTGTTACCTATACGGCGGCACTATTAGAACAGGTAGTCGGAGAAAAGTCAATGACTGAACAAACACTAAAGCTGTCAGTTGGAGATAAGGTATCATTGGACTTTATCAATGAAACCCTCTTCGAATACCATTTTCAACGGGTGGATTTTGTGGCGGAACCAGGCACATTTTCCGTGCGTGGCGGAATTATCGATGTGTTCTCTTACGCCCACGATGACCCATACCGCATTGAGTTTTTTGGCGATGAAGTAGAAAGTATTCGGACCTTCGACCTTCAGACCCAATGGTCAAAAGACCAAGTAAACTCCATGGAAATCATGGGAGATATCGACGATAAAAGTCTGGATATTCCACGTGTTTCCTTTCTACAGCATTGGCCCACACATACCTTGCTGATCACCGAAAATCAAGACCTGATCGCCCGTGATTTATCTGATTTATACCGACAAGCCGAACAAGTGTACACCAGTCATTTAGGACGTGGGGTAGCCCAACTTCCGCCGCATACCTTGTTGATCAGTGGGGAAGAACTGATCAAAGAATGGGCCTCCTTGGACCAAATAGATGTGGTGGGGCAAGCCTCGGATAAAGACCCTGATTTTGTGTGGTTCACCAAGCCTCAACCCGCTTTTCACAAGAAGTTCGATCTATTGGTAGCTGACTTGCACCAAAAGCAAGAAGATGGTCTACACACCGTAATTGCTTGCGCCACAGAACAACAGGCCCATAGGATGCGCGATATATGGGCGCAAATCGATCCAGAAGCAACATTTACTGCGGAGGTCATGACCTTGAGTCAAGGATTCATCAGCCCTGAATTAAATTTGGTCCTCTACACTGATCACCAAATTTTTGAGCGGTACCATAAATTTAAACTCAAGTCACACAACACCAAAAAGGCCGCTGAGGCGCTTAACGCGCTCAATAAATGGGAAATTGGTGACTATGTGACCCATATGGACCACGGTATTGGGAAATACGCGGGACTTCAGCGCATTGAAGTTGAGGGGCGCATGCAAGAGGCGATTAAACTAATCTATGGAGATCGAGACATTCTTTATGTGTCTATCCACGCATTGCACAAAATATCGAAGTACAATGGCAAGGAAGGCGCTGAGCCCAAACTGTATAAACTGGGCTCCCCTGCCTGGAAGGCTGTCAAAGAAAAAACGAAGGCCCGAGTCAAAAAAATCGCCTTTGACCTAATTCAAACCTACGCGAAAAGAAAACTCAAAAAAGGGTTCCAATACGGCCCTGATTCCTACCTGCAATACGAACTTGAAGCCTCTTTTTTATACGAAGACACGCCAGATCAAGGCAAAGCTACCGCTGATGTAAAACAAGATATGGAAAGCGAACGGCCGATGGATCGACTGATCTGCGGTGATGTGGGTTTTGGAAAAACGGAGGTGGCTATTCGCGCCGCTTTTAAGGCAGCCGATAACGGAAAGCAAGTAGCCGTATTGGTACCCACGACCATACTAGCCTACCAACACTATAAATCATTCAGCCAACGGATGGCTGATCTGCCCATTGAGATTGAATACCTGAATAGGTTTAGAAGCGCCAAAGAGAAAAAGGATATCCTGGAACGACTCGAACGAGGTCAAATCGATGTACTCATAGGAACGCACCTGATTGTGGGGCCTCAAATCAAATACAAAGATTTGGGCTTGCTGATCGTCGATGAAGAACAAAAATTTGGTGTATCTGTTAAAGATAAACTGAAGTCATTGAAGGAGAATATTGACGTGCTCACTCTCACAGCTACGCCAATCCCAAGAACCTTGCAGTTCAGTCTGATGGCTGCTAGAGATCTCTCGGTAATTCAAACTCCCCCACCCAATCGGTACCCCATTGAAAGCGAGTTAATTCGCTTCGATGAAGGAAAAATACGCGATGCTGTCGCTTATGAAATCAGTCGTGGCGGACAAGTGTTTTTTATCCACAACCGCATAGAAAACATCAAAGAGGTAGCGGGAATGATACAGCGATTGGTGCCTGACGCGCGCATCACCATCGCTCATGGTCAAATGGAAGGACACCAGCTGGAAGAACAAATGATCGCTTTTATGCAAGGCGACTACGATGTGCTGGTTTCTACCTCAATCATCGAAAGTGGTTTAGATGTGTCCAACGCCAATACGATGCTGATCAATAACGCACAGAATTTTGGTCTGAGTGATTTACATCAAATGAGGGGTCGTGTGGGCAGAAGCAACAAGAAAGCCTTCTGTTATTTCATCACCCCACCCGAAATAGCCATGACTGAAGTTGCGCGCAAAAGACTAGAAGCCTTAACTCAATTCACTGCATTGGGCAGTGGTTTTCACATAGCGATGAAAGACCTTGAAATCAGGGGTGCAGGGGATTTATTAGGGGGAGAACAAAGCGGTTTTATCAATGATATCGGTTTTGATACCTATCAAAAAATCATGCAAGAAGCGATTGAGGAACTCAAGGAAAATAGCTTTGCTGAACTGTTTAAAGACGAGCCAAAAACCAAGAAAAATTGGGGTATCAGTGAAATACAAATAGATTCTGACCTCGAATTGCGCTTTACCGAAGACTACATCAACAGCACCACTGAACGCCTGGCTATGTATGCTGAGTTGGCTGCTATTGAAAATTTGGCCGACCTGAACACATTTGAAAATCAATTAATTGATCGTTTTGGAGCGATGCCCGGGGTGGCCAAATCCTTGCTGCAATCAGTCGCATTAAAAATCCGGGTGATGCCTCTAGGAATTGAAAAAATAGTATTGAAGCAAGGTAAAATGTGGTGTTATTTTGTAGGTGATCCACAATCTCCTTTTTATCAATCAGATCAATTCCACAGTTTATTAAACTTGGTGGCCGCTAGACCTGGGCTTTGTCTATTTAAAGAAAAAGACACCAGAAATGGCAAGCGTTTAATGATCATCTTTGATTCGATCAAGAGTGCAGCCAAAGCTTACCAGGCCATCGATCAACTTTTAGCTACAGCTCCTTAAGGTTTTTGATCGTTTTAAACGCTACATCCACATGCTGGTCATCTACGATGATGGTGAATTCGTTTGTGGTAGAAATCACTTCATAAAGCACAATCCCTTCCCAGGCCAACCGCTGGAATATGAAATAGTAAATTCCGGGTACTGATACGTTTTCTGAGGGAAGCTTTACCGTAATCGAGGATAAATTACTGGCTTTTTGGGTGCATTTTTCAGCGGCAAATAATTGCTCAATTACAGGATCTAAAACACTGCTCACCACGATATTCAGCTCGTTTACTCCTCTAGAGGAAGTATAAAAAACTTCTTTGTTCTTGTTGACTTCTTTGAGTAAAACAGTCTGGTTTTCAAGAATGGTCTCAGAAACTAAAAAAGTAAAATCTGTGAGAGAAGAACGGACAGTGATCTCTCCGATTTCTTTTAACACCTTAACAATTTTGTGGGTAGCGCGAAACTCTAAATCGTCGGAAAGTCGTTTAAGTGCCATGACGATTGCGCCGTTGCGAATATCCTTACCCAAGGCTTCTTCAATCTCTGGTCTGATATACCGAGACAGCGAAGTTAAATTGATAATCCCTTGAGAGAGTGCACTTTGCAAGAAAGGCTTCTTTTTGATGTAATTTTCTACAACAGAAGAAATCGTTTTCATGATTGTTAAAGTTTTGGTAAAAATAACTGATTGTTACAAATTAAACAAATATAATCAGAAAAACAAAAAGGCGTCCTGTACGTGATCTATGACTACTGATGTACCGCTTAAGGAAATTCCGACAATGTCAAACCTTAAAGCCTCGTCTATCTGATGCAAACACGCATAAAAGTTAGCTGCCCTGATTAAATGTCGTTGCTTTACCTTAGTGACACTGCTCAATGGATCGATGAGTATTCTCCCCTTTCTGGTGCGCACCTCGACAAATACCAAACAGCCATATCCGCGAACAATCAAATCAATTTCAGCATGCTGATGCCGGTAGTTGCGTGCTACTACGGTATAGCCGCAGGTGCATAAATGGCGAGCCGCCAGATCCTCACCCCACTGACCAAGATATTGAGTAGACATAACAACACAAGATAATTCGTGTGCTAATAGGGAGGTGAACTAGACGTTTAGCGGGAGAAAATAACCTATAAGGGGCGATCTACTACGTAGTTAACCATCTCATATAAAGACTTCTTAGCGGGAGAATCCGGGTAATCAGCGATTAAGGATAAGGCCTCATCTCTATAGGTGTGCATGCGCTTAATGGCGTAATCCATGCCCCCTTTTTCTTTAACCCAGGCGATGAGTTCTCTTACTTTCTTGCGGTCGGTATTGTGTTTTTTTACCACACCCAACATCCACTTGCGTTCCGCTAAAGTCGCGTGTTCCATAGCGTAAATAAGCGGCAAAGTCATTTTTTGTTCTTTGATGTCAATCCCTGTGGGCTTCCCAATTTGGGACTTGCCGTAATCGAACAGGTCGTCCTTGATCTGAAAGGCCATCCCGCATGCCGCACCAAAATCGCTAAAACGCTGAACTTCTTCAGCTGATGCTCCTACTGAAGCAGCGCCTAAAGCACAACAAGCCGTAATTAAGGAGGCTGTTTTTTGGCGGATTATGGACAAATAAACAGCTTCTGTGATATCTAACTTTTTGGCTTTTTCAATTTGAAGCAGCTCTCCTTGGCTCATTTCGCGCACAGCTACTGAAATCAACTCAAGTAGATCAAAATCTTTGTGCTCAATGCAGAGCAACATGCCTTTAGAGAGCAAATAGTCCCCCACCAACACAGCAATTTTATTTTTCCACACCGCATTGATGGAAAAAAAACCACGACGCTTATCGCTGTCATCCACCACGTCGTCGTGTACTAAACTAGCGGTATGAATCAGTTCAATCACTGAAGCACCTCGATAGGTACGGTCTTGTACCTCACCCTGACCCGCCAATTTTGCACATAGAAAAACAAACATGGGCCTCATCTGTTTTCCTTTGCGCGTAACAATGTAGTAGGTAATTCTGTTTAGCAAGGGCACCTGAGAAGCCATCGAATCATAGAACTTCTTTTCGAAAAGTTCCATTTCGGCTTCGATGGGTTGCTTGATCCGTTGAACGGTGCTCATAGGATTTTAGGGTTGGGGTTAAAATTAAGGATTAAAGCGCATTCCGCTTGGGAAAAGAGCAAAAAAAAACCGCTCATAAAGAGCGGTTAATCTGTATATCAAAACCTATTAGGCCAGCATGGTAACTGGGTGTTCCAAATAAGTCTGTAAAGTTTGTAAGAACTGAGCACCAGTCGCTCCATCTACCGTTCTGTGGTCACAAGCTAAAGTCAACTTCATGGTGTGCCCCACGACAATTTGACCTTTTTTAACCACAGGTTTTTCCACAATCGCTCCGACAGAAAGTATGGCAGAGTTAGGTTGATTGATGATGGAGGTAAACTCTTGAATACCAAACATACCCAAGTTGGATACGGTAAACGTGCTTCCTTCCATTTCTTGCGGGGTCAATTTTTTAGATCGAGCCTTACCTGCCAAATCTTTGACAGCACCACCGATCTGGGTTAAGCCTAAACGATCAGCAAAAGGAATGACAGGAACCACCAATCCATCTTCCACGGCAACGGCAACCCCCATGTGAACATGTTGGTGATAAATGGTTTGTTCGTCTTGCCAGCTGGTATTTACTTGAGGATGCTTGGTCAACGCCATAGCTGTAGCCTTCAACACCATATCGTTAAACGATACCTTAGTGTCGGGCATGGTGTTGATCTGGGCTCTAGAAGCCATCGCTTCTTCCATATCAACCTCAATAGTTAAGTAGTAATGAGGCGCAGTAAATTTAGAGGCAGATAAACGTTTAGCGATTACCTTACGCATCTGTGAGTTTTTCACACCCTCACTGTGGACGACACCTGAAGGGGCAGTAGAAATGCTGGCCTGAGGAGCTGCAGCTGCAGAAGGGGTAAATCGTTCGATATCAGCTTTAATAATTCTTCCGAACTCACCAGATCCTTGAACTAAGGATAGGTCAATGCCTTTGTCTGCCGCCATTTTCTTGGCCAAAGGCGAGGCCAATATTCTAGAACCAGCCGAAGTCACCGCTACTGGAGCTGATGCTGTGGCAGGTGCTATCGAAGAAGCTGCAACGGCTACAGGCTCAGACGAGGCAACGACTGGAGCTGAAGCTGGAGCTGGTGCGCCAGAAAGCAAGGCCGACACATCTGTTCCTTGTGGCCCTATAATGGCCAATACACTGTCCACAGGGGCGGATTCGCCGGCTTGAAGACCGATATGCAAAAGGGTCCCTGCGTAAAAAGATTCAAATTCCATGGTGGCTTTGTCCGTTTCGATCTCAGCCAATATATCTCCTTCTTTCACAGAGTCACCTACTTTTTTTAACCAGGTCGCCACTGTACCCACCTCCATAGTGTCGCTCAAACGCGGCATGGTGATCACTTGAACCCCTTGAGGTACAGCTGCAGGAGCTGCTGCGGGTGTTGGTGGTGCTGTTTCAGCCACAGGAGCAGATACTGCCTGTGTAGCAGCCGGAGCTCCTGAAAGGTAAGCGCTGATGTCTTCTCCTGGCGCACCAATGATGGCCAAAAGAGCATCTACAGGGGCGGTTTTTCCCACTTCAATGCCAATGTGCAATAAAGTCCCTGCATTAAATGATTCAAATTCCATGGTGGCTTTGTCGGTTTCGATTTCCGCCAAAATATCACCTTCCTTCACCGTATCCCCCACTTTTTTCAACCAAGAGGCTACTGTTCCCTCTTCCATGGTATCGCTCAATCGGGGCATATTAATTACTACTGCCATCTGCTATAATTTATGAGGAATAAACGGATAGTTTTCTTGTTCATACACCATGTCGTACATCTGTTGTAGAGGTGGGTATGGAGATTCTTCAGCAAAACGCTCGCACTGCTCGACTAAGTCTTTAACTCGCAAATCAATAGACTCAATCTCAGCTGCTGTAGCGTACTTGTTTTTCTTAATGATATCCAACACTTGAGTGATTGGATCTATTTTTTTGTATTCTTCTACCTCTTCCTTGGTTCTGTAGTGTTGGGCATCAGACATAGAGTGACCTCTATATCTGTATGTTTTCATCTCCAAGAAAGTAGGTCCTTCTCCTTTTCTAGCGCGTTGAATCGCTTTGTCTACCTCTTTGGCCACTTCAACAGGATTCATCCCATCTACTGGTCCGCAAGGCATTTCATAACCCAACCCTAATTTCCAAATATCGGTGGTGTAGGATGTTCTGGCTACCGAAGTACCCATCGCATACCCGTTGTTTTCACAGATAAAGACTACTGGGAGCTTCCACAACATCGCTAGGTTAAACGTTTCGTGTAAGGAACCTTGGCGCACAGCACCGTCACCCATATAGCAAAGTGTTACCCCTTTACGACCGAAGTACTTGTCCGCAAAGGCGATACCAGCTCCTAGAGGTATTTGCCCCCCTACGATTCCGTGTCCCCCATAAAATCCGTGTTCTTTAGAAAAAATGTGCATGGAACCACCCATACCTTTGGAGGTACCAGTCACTTTTCCGTAAAGCTCTGCCATGACTGCTTTGGGATCAACTCCCATACCAATAGGCTGCACGTGGTTTCTGTAGGCCGTGATCATTTTATCGTGCTCAAGATCCATGGCGTGCAAAGAACCAGCCAAAACAGCTTCTTGACCGTTGTATAAATGCAGGAATCCCCTTACTTTTTGTTGAATGTATACAGCGGCGAGCTTGTCCTCAAACCTTCTCCAAAACTGCATGTCTTCATACCACTTCAGGTAAACCTCTTTTGTAATCTTTTTCATAGGGAATCTGGATTGCTTCTGTCGTTTCTGGGCGTCAAAAATACGCATTAAATTTTTTTCCCCAATCAAAAAAAGAAGCAAATAGGCAGATAATTATCCCTACAAACCAGCACCTGACCCCAGTGAAGAAAGATCAAAGGAGACAGAAAACCTCAAGGTGTTTTCCAAGGGGTTGCGCACCTGGGCGGTAGATATCAAATAAGCTAAGTCAATTTGTGCGTTTTTCAAACCGAACCCAGCTCCCAAGGTCACGTACTTTCTAAAACCCTTATCTCTGTGTTCGCTCAGGTAACCGGCCCTCATGGCCAGCCTTTGAAATACGACATACTCTAATCCAGTGGACCAAACCACCTCTTTAAGCTCCTCAGATATGCCTCCAGGGGCATCTCCAAAGGAACGCAACGCTCCCGAGAAGAAATCTATATCTTGATAAAGACTCAAATCCGTACCATCGACAAAACCATCGTCGTTTAAATCTTTTGGCGTGGGCACCATCAATTTGTTTAACTCAAACACCCAGGACAATCGACTGTCTGGGCCGTAGTCCCAATCATATCCAATACCCACGCCAAGATTGGTGGGAATAAACAGGGATTCGCCGGTAGAATCATACGCTATTTTAGGCCCTAGGTTGGACAAATTAAACCCCCAAACCCAACGCCCGTCATGCCCTTGTTTCGGCAACCACGGACCTTGTCTGTACGCAGAAATATCCACAGCAAAAGTCTGGGCTGCACGGGTATCTACTTGAGTTGACTGAGGTATCTTTAGGTTGGAACGCACATATCTACCCCCAACAGACATACTAAAAAATGGGCTCAACTGCAGGGCATAGGCGCCCTCTATGGCAATTTCATTGGGTTTGGCCAATGCGCCCGGATCAGAGGCAAACTGCCTCAATTCAATCTCACCCAAGGTAAAATAGCGCAATCCCAAAGAAAAAGCAGATCGATCATCGATCCGCTTGGCATACACACCACTCAACAAATTGATGTCTGTAATTACGCTTTCCAGGTAAGGAGTATACCCCACACCTATTTGCTGCTCCCAAGGCACGAAGGCCAGTTTAGCTGGATTCCAGCGGATCGAATATACATCTGGCGCAGTCACAATACCTGTATCCCCCATCCCCGATGCGCGGGCGTCTGAAGGGATCGTCAGAAAAGGCACCGCTGGATTGATGATGCGGTCGTTAAAATTTTGGGCAAATGCACCTGCACTGATCAACAGTGCCATGGCCAATAAATTTCTCATGAATAGGATTTGGGCTACACAAAAAACGGAAAAATCAACCATCTATTGTGTAGAAATCTAGAATATTACCAAAACAACAAAATAAAACGCTTCAGGCAGCGTTGATCTAAAAAAAGAAAGGCAGTCCTTATATTATACCCTTGGAATGCTATATTTGTACCACTAATCACTTTTGTAATGATGCATACCAGACGTGCAGTTTTTTTAGCGGCAACTTGCTCAGCACTATTGGCCTTGGGAAGCTGTAAGAACAGTGCCTCAAAAAACGAATCCAGAGCTACAGGCTGGAGTTTAAACGATAAAAACAGTCCTTTAAGCCATCCCAAAAGTAGCCAAGCGCAAAAAACTGGACCTGGATTGGTCTTTGTTGAAGGGGGTTCCTTTGTGAAGGGACGTGTTCAGGACGACATCATGCGCGACTGGAACAACACCCCTACCCAACAACACGTTCAATCTTTTTACATGGATGAAACAGAGGTAACCAATTCCATGTACCTGGAGTTTTTGGAGTACATCAAAGCTGTTTACCCACCTTCCAATCCAAAATACGACGGTATTTACCAAAGCGCCTTACCAGACACCTTAGTGTGGCGCAACCGACTTTCTTACAACGAGGATTTGGTCGAAAACTACTTAAGACATCCCGCCTTTGCAGATTTCCCGGTCGTTGGGGTCAGCTGGTTACAAGCCCAGAGATTTGCCCAGTGGAGAACCAATCGCGTCAATGAATTATTGCTGGAAGAAAACGGCTTCCTGGAAAAAGACGCCAGATTTAAGCCTCTGGAAAATGAGATGGTAGCCTTTGACACAGAGGCCTATTTAAAAAATCCAAATGCCGCGTACGGAGGTGCCATCGATTCTTTGGCCAGAAGAGCCTCCAGAGACACCATCCCATCTTTTGCCAAATTAAGCGATGGCGTGTTGTTGCCTGCTTATCGCCTACCCACAGAGACAGAATGGGAATACGCCGCTCAAGCCCCTGGCAGTCAGCGCGAATTCAACAATTACAAAGGAAGAAAGAAATTCCCCTGGGAGGGAAATCAAACCAGAGATACGGACCGCAGAGTATTGGG
>DFSJ01000072.1:0-41543 GCA_002378585.1 Flavobacteriaceae bacterium UBA3440
ACGTTAAATCGGAAATGCATTACATCACCGTCCTGGACTATGTATTCCTTGCCTTCAACACGCATTTTTCCCGCTTCCTTGACTTTAGACTCACTTCCGTAGTGAACGTAATCACTGTATGAAATAACCTCAGCCCGAATAAATCCTTTTTCAAAGTCCGTGTGAATCACACCTGCAGCCTGAGGAGCAGTGGACCCTTTGTGTATAGTCCATGCGCGAACTTCTTTAACTCCTGCAGTAAAATAAGTTTCTAACTGAAGTAAGCTATAAGCACCGCGAATTAACTTGGCTGATCCAGGTTCAGTGAGTCCCAGGTCTTCCAAAAACATTTGTCGCTCTTCATAACTTTCCAACTCTGTGATGTCCGCTTCAGTACCTACCGCCAAAAAAATCACTTCTGCATTTTCTTGGGCTACAGCAGATTTAACTTGTTCCACATAGTTATTTCCAGACACAGCCGCACCTTCGTCTACATTGCACACATACAACACAGGCTTATCAGTGATTAACTGCATAGGGCGCACAAACGCTTTGCGGTCTTCTTCAGCTATATCCACAGCTCTCACTGAAATTCCTGCTTCTAACTTATTTTTGATCAACTGCAATACGGCTTGTTCCTTTTGTGCCTCCTTATCGCCTGTTTTAGCAGCGCGATTTACTTTTTCTAGCTTCTTGTCGACTACCTCTAAGTCTTTAAGTTGGAGTTCCATATCAATGGTCTCCTTGTCTCTAATCGGATTTACACTTCCATCTACGTGGACAATGTTGTCGTTGTCAAAACACCTTAACACATGAAGGATGGCATCTGTTTCTCTGATGTTGGCCAAAAATTGGTTTCCCAAACCTTCCCCTTTGCTCGCGCCCTTAACCAAACCCGCGATATCCACAATTTCCACAGTCGCCGGTAGAACTCGTTCTGGTTTCACCAAAGACTCCAGCTGGTTAAGTCGAGGGTCTGGAACAGAAACCACGCCGATGTTGGGTTCTATGGTACAAAACGGAAAATTAGCTGACTGTGCTTTTGCGTTAGATAAACAATTGAAAAGGGTGGATTTTCCCACATTGGGAAGTCCAACAATACCTGCTTTCATAAATATAGGCTTAGGATCCGTGCATGAATTGCTGTTTGGCCAGCAATATTTCTTCTGTTTCTTGGTGCTCGTCGTCTGGAACACAGCAATCTACCGGACATACAGCAGCACACTGAGGCTCAGCGTGAAAACCTTTGCACTCGGTGCACTTATCTGCGACGATAAAATAGTATTCATCACTTCCAGGCTCTTGGGCCATGTCAGCATCTACGGCATTGCCGTTGGGCAAAACCACATTTCCGGATAATTTGGTACCTTCTTTGTATTTCCACTCAGCAGCGGCCTCGTAAATAGCTGTATTAGGGCATTCGGGCTCACAAGCACCACAATTGATGCATTCGTCTGTAATCTTGATAGCCATAGGTCTTGTAGTTATGCTTACTTTTGTGAGGCAAATGTAAAAACAAAAAACCAGTCGGTCACCATAAGAAATGAGCATAACCCTAAATCGCATAAAGGTATTGAGCCAGTTGGGGCAAGAGATGAGTTTGATGGCTGCCCAGCTTGAAGATCAATCGTACTTAACCGAGGAAACTTTAGGTCCATTAATCACCCAAACTACGGCCAAAAATGGCTGGTTCACCGCTGATCAAATAGCTTATTCACTACGTCATTGGGGTTCATTACTTCAAGACAAGCCATTACGCGATTGGGTGGGATCTATAGAGTTTGCAGAATCCACCTCGACCACTGTATTAATTATTGCGGCCGGAAATATTCCTCTAGTAGGATTTCACGACATACTAGTCACCTATCTAAGCGGTCACCAATGCGTGATTAAACCCGCCTCAAATGACCCAATACTTACTCCTTATTTTGTGCGCCGATTGACTGAGCTCGATGCAACAAGTTCCGAAAGACTCCATATCACCCAAGAAATTGTTGGCGCATTCGATGCGGTAATCGCCACGGGAAGTGACAACAGCGCTCGGTATTTTGACCACTATTTTGGCAGTAAACCCAATTTAATCAGACGAAACAGGTACTCATGTGCCGTATTGACTGGAGCGGAAACAAAGGAAGAATTAGCTCTATTGGGCGACGATATTTTTAGATATTTTGGTCTGGGATGCCGCTCTGTGTCCAAATTATGGGTACCCGAAGGATATGATTTTTCTGATTTTTTTAATGGAATCTATTCGTGGGCAGATATCATCAATCACCATAAATACGCCAATAACTACGATTACAACAAAGCGGTCTACATGATGAGTAATATTCCGCTTTGGGACAATGGGTTTTTACTGCTCAAATCTGATGACCGCACTAGTGCATCACCCATTGGTACCTTAAATTATCAAACCTACACATCCATGGACCAGGTCAACCGAGCCCTGTGGGATCAAAAGGATCAACTCCAATGCATTGTAGGCCCAAAAGAAATCGCTAATTCCGTAGGTTTTGGACAAACACAACGTCCATTACTCCACGAATATGCAGACGGTATCGATCCGATTAATTTTGTAATATCGCTTTACTAACCCAATCTTTTGCCCCAATTTTGTGGCACAATACTTTGAAGATAATGAAACATAACTTTAGTGCAGGCCCATGCATTTTACCCCGTGAAGTGATTGAACGAGCTGCATCTGCAGTGCTTGATTTTAATGAATCCGGATTATCCCTCATTGAAATATCTCACAGATCAAAAGACTTTGTGGCGGTTATGGATAAAGCCCAATCATTAGCGCTTAAGCTACTGGGTCTGGAGAACAAAGGATACAAGGCCCTTTTTTTGCAGGGGGGAGCTAGTTTGCAATTTGCCATGGTTCCTATGAACCTTTTTCAACGAAGTGCAGCATACTTGGACACAGGCACTTGGAGTACCAAGGCGATTGAAGAGGCCAAAAGAATGGGTACTACACACGTGATGGCTACTTCCGCCGACCAGGGTTACCGCTATATTCCTGAAGGATTTGACCTACCACAAGGGATAGATTATGTTCATTACACCTCAAATAACACCATTTACGGTACACAGATGGCTCGCTTTCCTAAAACAGATGCCCCGCTAGTGTGTGACATGAGTTCTGATATTTTTTCCAGACAACTCGATTTTGAGCAGTTTGATTTAATTTATGCTGGAGCGCAAAAAAATATGGGTCCCGCTGGTGCTACGCTCGTGGTAGTCAAAGAATCAATCCTAAAAAAAGAAAAAGGATCGCTTCCGGCCATGCTGGATTATCAAGCACACATCAAGGGCGAAAGCATGTACAACACGCCCAGTGTTTTTGCGGTATACGTGTCCATGCTTACCTTGGACTGGTTAGATCGCCAGGGTGGGATTGCCCAAATTGAACCCAAAAACCGAGAAAAAGGAAGGGTCATGTACGAGGCTATAGACAAGAGCGAATTATTTGAAGGGTATGCCCATGCCAAAGATCGATCGCTGATGAATGCCACCTTCAACCTTAATCGACCCGAACTAACTGACCGATTCAATGAGCTGCTCCGAGAAGCTGGGATCGAAGGCCTTGCAGGACATAGATCTGTTGGGGGTTATCGAGCGTCCATGTACAATGCATTACCTTTAAGCAGTGTACAAGCATTAACCGAAGTGATGGGATATTTAGAACAAAAGGGATAATATGCGTGTTTTAATCAACGACGGTCTTGAACAGGCCGCAATTACTTTACTCAAAGAAGCAGGGTTCACTCTTGATCTCACCCGAGTAGCTCAGCAACAATTAGTACCTTATCTCAACCAGCACCAAATACAAGGGATCATTGTTCGATCAGCCACCAAAATTACAGCACAGGTTATTGAGCAGTGCCCTAGTATAGAATGGATTGCACGAGCTGGGGTAGGCTTGGATAATATCGATGTAACCGCCGCGCAAAAACATCAAATTAAAGTAATCAATACACCTGGAGCCTCTGCCCAAGCGGTTGCTGAGTTGGCCATGGCTCATTTGTTAAGCGGAGTTCGCTTTTTGCATGAGTCGAACAGAAATATGCCCTTGGTGGGAGACACTGAATTTAACGTCCTTAAATCAGCGTATATGGGGAGAGAGTTGTGTGGAAAAACTTTGGGTATTGTCGGGTTTGGCGCCATTGGTCAATCGATGGCCAAGATCGCTTTGGGTCTAGGAATGAACGTGATTTTTTGCGATCCAGAGGTGGAGGAGATGACACTTTCGTGGACTATTGGCTCAAAGATCCCTGTGTCGATTCATCTTCAAGGCATCTCCAAAGATGATTTGATCACACAAGCTGATTTCATAAGTTTACATATTCCCAATCAAACGAAACCATTTTTGGATCGAGATACATTTGCCCGCGTTAAACCAGGTGTTGGTATCATCAATACCGCTCGTTCCTCGGCCATTGACCACCTTGAACTATTAGAGGCCCTAAACCGCGAAGGAGTTTCGTTTGCCGGTTTAGATGTCTTTGACAACGAGCCAAATCCTATGCTTGGTCTTTTGATGCACCCAAAAATTTCACTAACCCCTCACATCGGCGGAAGCACTCAGGAAGCACAACGGCGCATAGGACTTGAGTTAGCGGAACAAATCATCCACCAATTCACGCCAAAAACTATTGATGTTTCGTAAACTAAAAAAGAAGTGGAATATTGATTCCAACAGTTCGTTAGCCATTATTTTTTTGGTTTTTGCACTGACTGGGAGCAGCTCAGTTAAACTAGCCAAGCCATTCTTAGAACTCATTGGATGGCACAAAGCACTGTTTGATGCACACTGGTCTTTATTAGTCCTTTATTATACAGTGCGCATACTGGTGATTTTTCCTCTATATCAATTATTGCTGCTATGTTTTGGTTGGCTGTTGGGTCAGTTCTCTTTTTTCTGGGCCTTTGAAAAGAAAATGTTTGCCAGAATGGGTTTAAAAAAATACTTTTCAGAAAAAGATGAACGCTAAGGCCCTCATAAACATTAAGTCACTTGAAAAATCCTATGGACAAACCCCTGTGCTCAAGGGGGTTGATCTACAGGTTTATGAGCGGGAAGTAGTGGCCATTGTTGGTCCATCTGGCGCAGGCAAATCCACTTTGCTTCAAATAATAGGCACTTTAGACAAACCCAGCAATCCAGAAACCTGCACCATCGATATACTGGGCTTTAATACGGTTAAATACGCGGACAAACAACTCGCCCATTTCAGAAATAAGCACTTAGGATTTATTTTTCAATTTCACCAATTACTCCCTGAGTTCAACGCCTGGGAGAATGTAAGTATACCGGCACTCATCAAAGGTTTATCCTTGAATGAAGCCAAAGATAAAGCTGTTCAAATTCTGTCTGATCTAGGATTAAAAGATCGTTTAAACCACAAACCAAATCAATTGTCTGGCGGAGAGCAACAACGCGTCTCAGTAGCTCGAGCATTGATCAATCAACCAACCCTTATTTTGGCTGATGAACCCAGCGGCAATTTAGACACCCAAAACGCTCAAAACCTTCACGAACTCTTCTTTGACATCAGAGATCGATGGGGCACAACCATTGTAGTGGTTACCCACAACGTAACCTTGTCAAAAATGGCAGACCGGACAATATCCATGGAAGATGGAAAAATGGTCTAATGCGTTAACCCTAGAGGAACTTCATTGCTTTTTAGATGAAAAGGCAGCTCAATACGAGAAAATTAATTTTCTTGAAGAAGATCCTATTCAAATCCCACATCTGTATACACAACCGATTGATATCGAAATCAGTGGATTTCTGACATCTGTCATGGCCTGGGGTCAACGAAAAACCATTATTGCCAATGCCCACAAGTTAATGAGCTACTTGGACAATGCTCCAGGAGAATTTATACTAGGTGCCACAGATCAAGACCTTGATGCGATAGGACCATTTGTTCATAGGACCTTTCAACACGAGGATTTGTTATTTTTTTTAAAGCGGCTTCGTCAACTTTACCACCAAGGAAAAGGATTGAGCAGCTTTTTTGATACACCCGACTCAGATGGGCGTATTCAAGAATCAATCAGTCGATTTAAACACTATTTTTTCTCGGTGGATCATCCGCTGCGCAGTCAAAAACACCTACCCGATCCTTTAAAAGGCGCTGCTGCAAAAAGAATGAACATGTACCTCAGATGGATGGTTCGCTCACCGCGAAACGGAGTGGATTTTGGTATTTGGACCCTGCCTAGCTCAGCACTCTCCTGTCCACTCGATGTTCACACTGCTCGGGTGGCTAGAAAGTTAGGTTTGATACACCGAAAGCTAGATGATGCCAAAACCCTGAAGGAATTAGACACCCAACTAAGAAAAATGGACCCTGTAGATCCTGCCAAATACGATTTTGCCTTGTTTGGATTGGGCGTATTTGAAAAATTCTAGATAGTTCACTATATTAGAAGGATAAACCCTCTTGTATGAAAAAGCTTTTTTTTGCCCTAGCTATTGGATTATCCACTTCTTTATTATGGGCACAACGCACTTTGGCCGAAGATACCAAAGTCATCACCAACCACACCTTAAATACAGGTAGTTCCCAGTGGGCCTATACAGCAGAAACAGGTACTCAACCTGTTTGGGATAGTCAAGGAAAGTCCATTGCCAACCTACACTACACTTACTACACACGAGACGGGATTAAAGACCGAAAAAACAGACCTTTAGTTATCTCATTTAATGGCGGACCTGGCTCAGCATCCGTTTGGATGCATTTAGCCTACACTGGCCCACGAGTACTAAATATCGATGACGAAGGCTACCCAGTTCAGCCCTATGGGTTCTCACACAACCCACATACCATTTTGGACATCGCCGATATTGTCTATGTCAATCCAGTCAACACAGGATATTCCAGAACAATACCTGAAGATGGTCCAGAGGTTGATCGAAAAAAATTTTTTGGAGTAAATGCAGATATTGCCTACCTGGCAGAATGGCTAAATACCTTTGTTCAAAGACACCAAAGATGGGAGAGTCCTAAGTACCTCATCGGTGAAAGCTATGGGACGACCCGTGTGTCCGGTTTAGCTTATGCCCTGCAGAACAATCAGTGGATGTACCTAAACGGGGTAATACTGGTATCACCAACCGAATTGGGAATAGACCGAGAAGGACCTGTCGAGGTAGCCAACAGAATACCCTATTTTGCAGCGGCAGCTTGGTACCACAAACAATTAGACGCCAAATACCAGTCGATGAAATTAACGGATTTTCTCGACGAGGTGGAATCATTTTCGATCAACCAACTACTTCCCGTATTGGTTAGAGGAGGTTTTGCCAGTGTTGAAGAAAAAAGTGCTCTAGCAGATAAAATGCACCAGTACACCGCTGTTGACGCCCAGGTTTACTTGCAGCATAATCTCGAAGTACCCTTCCCCTATTTTTGGAAAGAATTGCTCAGAGAAGAGGGATATACCGTCGGGCGTTTAGACTCAAGATACTTAGGCTTGGACAAAAAGGAAGCGGGTGATGCGCCGGACTATGCTGCGGAATTAACTTCCTGGTTGCATTCGTTTACACCTGCCATAAATGCTTATATGCACCAAGAATTAAATTGGAAAACAGATGTAAAATACAACATGTTTGGCCCTGTTAATCCATGGGACAGGTCAAATGACCAAACAGGAGCCCAACTCAGACAAGCCATGGCCCAAAACCCGTACTTACACGTGATGTTTCAATCAGGATACTTCGATGGAGCAACCACGTATTTTAATGCCAAATACTCCATGTGGCAATTAGATCCAAGCGGAAAAATGAAGGAGCGTATTTCTTTTAAAGGATACGAAAGTGGTCATATGATGTATTTAAGAAGGGTCGATCTAAAATCTGCCAATGACGATATCCGTGCATTTATCAAAGCGTCAAGCAGTCAAGGAAGACCCGCTAAATACTCATTAATGCCCTAATTTATGGCTAATGAGTGAATGGATCATGATGGTGTCCCCATAATGATTAATTTTGTGCTGAAACGCTTCGAACTTTACTTCAAATCTATGAACATTTGCCTACGCCAGGCGACCATCGTCGATAAAACAAAACCAGAACACCACGGTCAAAAAAGAGATATTTTGATAGTGGATGGGGTGATAAAAGCCATTGAAGCCTCTTTAAACACCTCAGAATCTACAAAAGTTATCGAGCGAGATAACCTACATGTATCCCCCTCATGGCTAGATACTGGAGTGTGTTTTGGAGAGCCTGGATACGAAGCCAGAGAAACTATTTCCCAAGGTTTAACTACTGCGGGATTAAGTGGTTTTGGTCAGGTGCTCTTATTGCCCAACACACTTCCTATACCTGATCAGACCAACACACTGGTGATGATGTCTCAAAAGGCTGCCCTACATACAGTTGGCTTAAAAACGATTGGGGCCTTGACCAGACAGTTTAACGGACACGATTTGGCGGATCTATTTGACATGCACCAATCAGGGGCTGTAGGTTTTTTTGACTACAAAAAACCGATTCAAAACAGTCATCTACTCAAAATTGCGTTACAATACACTCAGGTATTTGAGGCTAGAGTATGGAGTTATCCTTTAGATGCGGACATTCACCACAAAGCGGTAGCACATGAAGGAATCGTTGCCACGTCTCTGGGATTAAAAGGAAGTCCTGCGCTAGCTGAAGAACTTCAAATCAGTAGAGACCTAGCCGTTCTAGCGTACTGTGGTGGTAAGTTGCATATTCCCACTATTTCTACCGCCAAAGGGGTTGAGTTAATCGCTGAGGCTAAAGCCAAAGGACTAGATGTGACCTGCAGCGTGGCCATACATCAACTTTGGGCCGATGAATCAGCCCTGACAGATTTCAACACCAATACACACTTGATGCCTCCTTTGCGCACAGCTGAGGACAAACAAGCGTTGATTGAAGGTCTGCTCAGCGGTGACATTGATTATGTGACCTCGGACCACAATCCATTAGACACGGAACTCAAAAGAATAGAGTTTGATTTATCTACACCAGGCTCTTTGGGACTGGAGGCCGTATTTGGGGTGCTCAACCAATGCATGGGCACAGAAAAAGCTGTTGAGCTGTTGCAAAAAGGAAAACCTGAATTTGGCTTCTCAACTCATCAGATCGCTGTTGGTCAACCAGCTGACCTGAGTCTATTCAATCCCCACATCACCTATACACAGTCACTAAATGACTTGTACAGCACCTCAGAAAACAGCCTGTATTTAGGGGCTGCTTTAACGGGGAAAGCCTTGGGCGTGATTACCCCAAAAGGGATTTTGATTCATGAGTAAGCAGCCTGGGTACCAAATAGCTCTGCTGGCCTACCTGACTATTTTTGGCGCTTTAATGGCCATGAGTATGAACAATGAGCCTCAATACCCGTTGGCCAGATTTCATACGCGTCAAGCTTTTGGGATTCACCTTTTGTTTCACGCAACGGTATTGGTACTCCCCTATTGGATCGGTATATGGGGACTGCTGTTGATCTACTTGGTTTACCTGGCTTTTATTGCCCATGGAATTTTTGATGCCTTGAGAGGTAAGCAGAGGTTAATTCCCTGGTTGGGCAGCTATTTTCAACGCTGGTTTACTTTTGTTTCATGAATTCTACCCCGCTACACTACCTGATTCACGAGCCTCAGGGCCCCATAACAAAACCTAGAAAGGCGCTCTTTTTACTCCACGGTTACGGCAGTAATGCACAAGACCTATTTGGATTAGCTAAACCGCTCAAACTGGACGCTGTTGTATTTTCTCTTCAAGCACCTTATAACGTTGCTGGAGAAGGATATGCCTGGTATGCCATACATTTTGATGAGCAACAAGGCAAATGGTCAGACGATCAACAAGCCTTAAGTTCTGTGGCTCAAATCGACCAAATGATCACCCAATTGATTGAAGAATATCAGTTAGATGCCCACGAACTTCACCTAGCTGGTTTTAGTCAAGGTGCTATTTTAAGTTATGCCCTTGCCTTCCAAAAAAGAGGGCGTTTTAAATCAATTGCGGGATTAAGTGGGTACATCAATGAGCGCATTACCCCATTGCGGCCCATGGAAATCAATGTTTTTGCCTCTCATGGAACCCAAGATCAGGTAATTCCCTTTAGTTGGGCAGAACAAATAAAACAGCAATTAAACCTAGAAGGCTGCCGACTTAAATTCTGTTCCTACCCTACTGGCCACAGCCTATGTATGGAAAATTTTGAGGATTTAATTCAATGGATGCGTCACTACATCGGCAGTTCAGCCACTACTTCTAATCCGTCATAAGCTAAAAAAATACCCGGAGGTAATGTTTTTTGCACTTCTGCATGAAAGCCTAAATGATGGCTGATGTGGGTGAAAAAAGTTTGTTTAGCACCAATTCTTTGGGCCAATTCAATGGCTTCACTCAGTGATAAATGCGCATGGTGGGGTTCGTGCCTCAATGCGTTGAGCACCAACACATCCAAGCCAGTTAATTGCTTTATGTGTTGCTCAGGCATTGATTTAACATCGGTGAAATAAGCCAAACCACCCATTCTAAAGCCGGTAACTTCTATGGGACCATGCGGGGCATCAAGGGGAAGTACCTTAAGGCCAAATAAATCAAATTGTTGACCTTTCAATTCGTTGATTTGAACACTGGGCGCTCCAGGGTATTTATTTTCATCGCTCAGTATGTAGGCAAATCGCTCGTTGAGCGAATCAATCACCCGTGAAGCGGCATATATCGGAAAACAACCTTTTTGAAAGTAGTAAGGTCTGATATCATCCAGCCCAGCAGTGTGGTCAGCGTGTTCATGGGTAAACAACAAAGCGTCCAATTTTTTTTGTTCCGCCGACAACATTTGATTTCTGAAATCAGGCCCACAATCAATGCCCACTGCCAAATCCTGCCAACGAATCAAAGCGGATGTGCGCTGTCGTTTGTCTCTAAAATCTTGACTCAAACACACCGGGTGATCACTGCCCAATACAGGAATTCCCTGAGAGGTTCCCGTTCCTAAAAAACGCAAAGTTATTTGCCCCATTTTATGCCAAATTTATAACAAATACTTAAAGCCAAACAGGCTAGTTTGTGTAACTTTGTTCGAAATTAAACGATTTCAATGGCTTCTGTTTTAAAAATGGAAATGGAGTTTAACGATATTCCTTCCATCAAGGCTAAAACCTTAAGGATCAATTTAAACCCGGACATATACGGGACATTTGCCGAAATAGGTGCCGGTCAAGAGACTGCTCGTCATTTTTTTAGGGCTGGTGGTGCCTCAGGAACCATCGCCAAAGCGATGAGCGCTTATGATAAAGACTTTAGTGATGCTATATATGGTCTAGAGGAAGACGGTCGATATGTGACCCAATCCAGATTAACTAAAATGCTCTCCCATGAAATGGGGCTGATGGAAGAAAGGATCAGCAAAGATAAACACCCCAATAAACTATTCTTTGCCTACGCCAATACAGTCACCACGATTGATTTTGCCAAACAATACAAGGGACATGGCTGGGTAGGTATCCGATTTCAATTAACTCCCCATCAAAAACAATACAACGAGATTATTCTGCATATTCGCTTTAAACAAAATGAGGCTAGATTGCAGCAGGAAACTTTAGGCGTGTTGGGGGTAAACCTGATATACGGTGCTTTTTACGCCCACCACAAGCCAAAAAGCTTACTCAAATACCTCTATGATCACCTGGATAAAGACCTACTTGAAATTGACATGATCAATTTCTCAGGCCCTGATTTCAAGCATGTTGATAACCGACTGATGAGTCTTCAGTTGATAAAAAATGACATGACTGATGCCGTGATGTTTGATCCGTCCGGGGTTAACTTACTCCCAGCAGCAGTTTTGTACAAAAAAAATATTATGGCTATAAGAGGCAGCTTCCGGCCTGTTACCTTAGTCAATGAGGATATGTTCCAAAAATCATTGGACATGTTTCTCCATGAATCCACCGTGGATCCTAACAACACTATAGTACTCTTTGAAATCACCTTATCCAACCTAAAGGTTTCTGGAGAAATTGATGAACGAGACTTCTTGGATCGGGCTGAACTGCTTTGCGCTTTAGGGCACACCGTGTTAATTTCTAAGTTTCAAGAATACTATAAACTGGTTGAGTATTTTAATGAATATACGAAAGCGCGCATTGGTCTTTCTATGGGTGTTAATAATCTAGTTGCCATTTTTGATGAAAAGTACTATAGGCATTTAAGTGGCGGAATTCTGGAGGCATTTGGAAAATTGTTCTTCAAAGACCTAAAAGTATATTTATACCCCATGATTGATGAGGAAACGGGAGAGCTCATCACCAGCAACAACATGAACGTTCACCCGAGAATGCGTGAACTATTCAAATTCTTCAAATACAATGGAAAAGTAGTCGACATTATCGACTACGACCCAGAAATCTTGAATATTTTCTCCAGAGATGTGCTGCAGAAAATCAAAAACAACGAGTCTGGCTGGGAAAAAATGTTGCCAGAGGTGGTGGCCGAGCAAATCAATGAAAAACAGTTATTCAGAGACCTGGAGGGCAGGGAAATTCCTGATCTAAATTAGGATTCGAGAATTTGGGCCGCGTGATTGGCTGTATTTACCTTATCAAAAACTCGGGTGACAACTTCATTTTCAAGGACAAAGGTGTACCTGTGTATCCCGTCATAAGTTCTTCCCATGAATTTCTTTTGACCCCAAACACCAAATAATTCAATGACACTTCGCTCTTCATCAGCCAGTAAGGGAAAAGGAAACTGATGGGTATCTTTAAATTTGGCTTGTTTTTTGACAGAATCTGCACTGACACCTACCAGGGCATACCCTTGATCCATCAATTCTTTGTAGTGATCCCTTAAACTACATGCCTCTGCTGTACACCCAGGAGTACTTGCCTTTGGATAAAAGAAAACAACCAATTTCTTATCTTTATAATCTGCGGATGACCAGCTATTCCCTTGATCATCAATTCCTGTAAAATGAGGTACTTGAGCCCCTATATGTAATGGATTCATCTCGTATAAATTAAGTGACAAATATACTACTTACATGACAAAAAAAGAAAAGGCAGCCATTGTAGTGGAACGATTGGAGCATTATTTTCCAGAAGTACCTATACCCCTGGAACACAAAGACCCTTATACCTTGTTGGTGGCTGTATTGCTGTCGGCTCAGAGCACTGATGTTCGGGTTAATCTAACCACCCCTGCCCTATTTGCCCTAGCCGATAATCCATTTGACATGGCCAAATGTGGTATTGATCAAGTCAGAGAAATAATCAAGCCAATTGGACTATCCCCACAAAAATCGAAAGCTATTGTCGGTTTGTCTCAGATCTTGGTGGAAAAATATCAGGGTGAAGTACCGGACGAATTATCCCTATTGGAGCAACTTCCAGGTGTAGGTCACAAAACGGCTAGTGTCGTTGTTTCTCAAGCCTTTGGCATTCCTGCATTTCCCGTAGACACCCATATACATAGACTGATGCACCGTTGGGGATTATCCAACGGCAAAAGTGTGGTGCAAACCGAAATCGATGCCAAGAAACTTTTTGATAAGTCATTATGGAATAAACTTCATTTACAGATGATCTGGTATGGACGGACCTATAGTCCTGCTCGAGGTTGGTCCCTAGAGAACGATGAGATCAGCCAAAGACTTGGCGTTAAAGTGCCTAAATCCAAGATTGATCCTCGTAAATCGAAATAGTTTTCTTATCTAATTCCTTTCTCAGGTTGATTAACGCGTACCGCATTCGCCCCAACGCCGTATTAATGCTGACTCCAGTAGCCTCTGAGATTTCCTTAAAACTCATGTCTTGAAAAATCCTCATCTGTACCACTTGTTGTTGCTCTTCTGGCAATTGAGCAATCATATCATACATACCTTGATTAATCTGAGCACTCATCTGTTGTGGTTCCTCCCAAACGATAGGTTGCTGGTCTTGATCCCAGAAAGTACCATCGAGTGTTGGGGTCACTAACTGTCTTTTTATCTGCCTGAAATGATCCATCACTACGTTGTGGGCAATGCGCAACAACCAAGGAAAAAATTTACCTTCTGATTGGAAACTTCCTTTCTTGAGATGAAGAAAGGCTTTTATAAAAGTGTCCTGCAACAAATCATCACTAAGAGATGCATCTTTAGTCTTGGCATAAATATACCTGCGCAACCTGGATTGGTAAGGATTCCATAGTTCGGATACAGCAGTAGTGTCCCCTAAACTAATTCGGGAGATCAACTCATTTTCAAAGGATAAGGAGTACATAGCAACAGCATAAAGTCGCCCAGACTTGGGTAAAATAAATCAAGAGCGTGTTAAGTAGCTTGTGCTATAGGCGAAAAATTTTGACTAATGTATAAAATTTGATCGATATAAATAGAGGTAATGCCCCATAAATAATAGGTGAAAAAGGGGCTCATATCGTATATTTGACACCTTAATCCCGTATTGATTTTGTCTGCACTAGATCCCAAAAAACATATCATCATTGAAGGTGCACAAATGCACAATCTCAAAGACATCGATGTAGCCTTACCTAGAAATAAATGGATTGTCATCACAGGTGTTTCGGGGTCAGGAAAGTCTAGTCTGGCCTTTGACACCTTGTATGCTGAGGGACAAAGAAGATATGTGGAGAGTCTTTCCGCTTATGCGCGACAATTCTTGGGCAAATTAGAAAAGCCCAAGGTGCGTTCTATTAAGGGTATAGCTCCTGCGATAGCTATTGAGCAAAAAGTGCGCACCAATAATCCGCGATCCACGGTGGGAACGACCACGGAAATATATGACTACCTAAAACTTTTGTATGCACGCATAGGTGTTACCATTGATCCAACCACTGGAAGTATCGTAAAAAAACAAGATATCCAAGATGTTTGGCACTACTTACAACAACAGCAAAACGGTGCTCGATTTTTGTTGCTTTCCCCCAAAGAAGTTCATCCGACGCACAGTCCAGAACAAATCAAACAATTATTGATTGCCCAAGGATATGCTCGGGTATGGCAAAAAAATAAAGTACACACGATTCAAGAAGCGGATCTAGCCAAACCCTACGAGTTAGTGATCGACCGGATCGTGTTAAATCTGGATGACGAAGACTTTGAACAAAGGCTTAAGGGGGCGATTGAGCTCGCTTTTTTTGAAGGCCAGGGAGGTTGCCTCATCAGAGACACAGAAGGGTTCGTTCATATGGCCTTTAACAATAAATTTCAATCAAATGGTGTGGAGTTTTTAGAGCCATCACCAAACTTGTTTAGCTTTAACAATCCCTACGGGGCATGCCCCCAATGTGAAGGGTACGGTGATTTAGTAGGCATTGATCCTGATTTAGTCATTCCAAACTCCTCTTTAACGCTCTATGAGGGAGCCATTGCCCCATGGAAAGGTGACCGATTGCAGCGCTTCAAGGATAAAATGATTGAAAAAGCATCCTTGGTCAAACTTCCTATTCACACCCCCTGGCATCAACTCACTAAAGAACAACAACAGATAGTTTGGAATGAAACTAAAGTCTTTAAGGGATTAAATCTATTTTTCTCCCAATTAGAACAGGAAAATTATAAGATTCAGAATAGGGTCTTGTTATCGAGGTATCGAGGAAAAACAACCTGTCCGAGCTGTCAAGGTAAACGATTAAGGCCCGAAGCATTTATGGTGTTTGTCGGGGGACAGGATATTGGTTCTTTGATGGATATGCCTGTTGAAAAACTCTACCATTTTTTTGAACAATGGGAACCAAGTCCAGAACAGTGGGCCGTAGGAAAAAGGCTGATTCTAGAGATAAAAAGCAGGTTGCAGTATTTAATCCAAGTGGGGCTGCCCTACCTTACGTTGAATCGGAAATCCAACAGCTTGTCAGGTGGCGAAAGCCAACGCATTCACCTAGCTACTTCACTGGGAAGCAGTTTGGTTGGTTCGATGTACATACTGGACGAGCCCAGTATTGGACTCCATCCCAGAGACACCGCACATTTGATAAAAGTATTACAATCGCTTAGGGATTTGGGCAACACAGTGATCTGTGTAGAACACGATGAAGATATGATGAGGGCTTGTGATTGGTTAGTAGACATAGGGCCGGAAGCTGGCGTTCTCGGAGGTAATGTTTCCGCCTCGGGTACACTAGATGAGCTGCTTCACGCCAACTCGTTGACAGCCGATTACCTACATGGTCGAAAAGAAATAGAAACGCCCAAAAAAAGACGCTCATCCAAGGAATCCATTACGATTACAGGCGCCCGTTCTCAAAATTTAAAAAACATCAACCTATCATTTCCGCTACACACAATCACAGCAGTGACTGGAGTTTCTGGTAGTGGCAAGAGCACCCTGGTTAAATCGCTTATCTATCCACTACTGCAAAAGAAATTCACCGGTACAAGCGACAAGATTGGGCCTCATGACGCGTTTGAGGTGTCTAGTCAAGATCTAGGAGGGGTTGAGTGGATTGATCAAAATCCCATAGGCCGTTCTTCGAGGTCTAATCCAGTTACCTATATCAAAGCATACGACGATATAAGAAGCCTGTATGCGGGACTTCCTCTAAGTAAAAATAGAGGCTATCAATCGAAACATTTTTCGTTTAATGTAGCTGGTGGCCGGTGTGAAAAATGCCAAGGTGAAGGAAGTATTACCATAGAAATGCAATTTATGGCAGATGTTCACATTGAATGTGATCAATGTCAAGGAAAGCGTTTTCAATCTGAAATACTGGAAATTAAATTTCAAGAAAAAAACATTTTTGAACTTTTGCAATGCACCGTATCTGAGGCCTTAGAATTTTTTACCGAACACGGTCAAAAGAAGATCGCTCAAAAACTTAGAGCTTTGGACGATGTAGGATTAGGCTATGTCGCTTTAGGACAATCTTCTGCAACCCTCTCAGGGGGTGAAGCTCAAAGGATCAAGCTGGCCAGTTTTCTGCTCAAAGGTCAAAACGAAGCTAAAACACTTTTTATTTTTGATGAGCCTACCACGGGGTTACACCTGCACGACATAAAAAAACTCCTCAAATCATTTAATGCATTGATCGACAAAGGACACAGTATTCTGTTGGTGGAGCACCACATGGATGTCGTGAAATCAGCGGATTACGTCATTGATTTAGGTCCTGAAGCAGGTGAACACGGAGGGAGTTTGGTCGTTATGGGAACGCCCGAAGAGGTGGCTAAACACCCGAAATCCTATACAGGTCAGGCATTGAAAAAATATTTATTGGCCTAGTTTTTAGGCCAAATAGATCGGTACTCGATCAGCCCTAATCGATAAACACCCCACATATAGAGCACGCTTACCATACAGGCAATCGCTGCAATTTGGGCAAACACAGGTAAGTCAATCTGAGCAAATACCCAATCCGTAATCCACCAGCTCAGGGAGCCCCAAACTAGTATAAGTGCCATTTTGGGTTGCCATGGATGCACCTTAATCCATGAGTACACCGCCCAGACCTTTGCGCATTGATAGATGAGCATGGCCGCCAGTGATGCCCATGCGGCACCAATAATGCCAAATCTTGGGATCAACCACAGATTGAATCCAATGGTACAAATAGCCATAACTACCCCTGTAGACAACACCCATTTGTATTTTGGCGCATTGAGTAAAAGTGCATTGTTAATGCCCATACTGGCTTCAATCCACTTGCTGACACCTATGAGTAACAAGACCCAAAGTGCCGATTGATATCCTTCAGGAAGTAACGAGAAAAGATCCGGGGCTGTACTCCACAACACCAACAACACCCATCCTGAGGTCCAACTCAATTGAATTGCTGACTCCTGGTAGCGATTCTTTAACATTTCCCATTGGCCAGCGGCAATCCATTGAGCAGACAACGGCAAAGCGATTTGGTGGGTAGCGCGTGCTGGAACAGACACCACAGTGGCCATAAATACGGCAACGGTGTAAAAAGCTACCTCAGATAAGGGCAAGAATTGATGAATCATTACTTTATCTATTTCTAGAATCACCAGTGCCACGGCGGTACCCAGAACGACAAAAAGGCCATAGGATAAATAATCCTTAAAAAATGAAGGAATTCCCCAAGCCAAAACCGGACGGACAATGGTGATGCTATAAATAGCCATGGCTAGAGTTCTCAGCAGATAAATCAACACTAGCGCGACAAATAATTCATCTGTTGACATCCAACCCGCATACATCATCAGCAAAACAACCGTGGTAAGCAATCTGTGACTCACCTCTTTGAGCACGTTCCCAAAAACTGACCTCAATGTTGACTTTGCCAGGGCGTAAAAGACCTCAAAATAGGCCATTAAGGCGCCTATGGCCCAAAAATGCATCAAATAAGGAGCAACCTTATCTGGAGACTGAACCCAATGTTCCGCAGCTACACCACCCCACATCCACACCGCAAATCCCATGGGAATAACGATCACCAAAGGCCACCAAAACATCCATCCTAGAAACTTTGCTTTGTCGCGATCATCGTCGATAGCAGGAAAAAACTTCAGGAGTGTATTGGGTACACCCATGGTCATCCACGGCATCATCAAGGTAGCTGCTGCCAAAACCCATGAAAGCAGACCATAGGTAGTTACCTCCAACACGTGTACATAAAGTACCAACGTATTGAGCGCACCTAACGCAAAACCGGCATAGGTGCTCATGGCATTGACAACAGATTGCTTATAGAGTGAACTCATGGAGTAGTGTCGCTAATTGATGAGTACTGTTCTGTCGGGTATAGAAGTCGATTCCTGTGGGACTGGTGGCTGGTAGACCCTCCATATGGTGTTGCCAAAAATTCCTAATCAGTGATTTAATACGTGTAACATCTGTTGATTCAGCGTAAAAACCTGAATCAGTTTGAGATAAAATCTGATGAACGTCCCATCGCTCTGGGCCTAATGCTAAAATGGGCTTTTTGGTTTCTAAGTATTCGAAGAATTTACCGGGAATGATTTCTGATGCCCAGGATTGGGAGGCTTCAACCAACAAAAGAACATCCGCGGACCATTGTGCTTTTCGTGCTTGATGGTGGGGCAAATATCCCTGTTGCTTCACCCAGGGTTGTAATTTATGGGCTTCTATAGCCGCTGATACAGACGGCGCAACGTGGCCCACTAATTCGAGTGAAAAACCAGCGGAAAACTCCGGTGACTCAGCCACCAACTCAGCTAGGGCTGCCCAAAGACCTGAAGGATTTCTCTCCGCTAAGAGCGCTCCGACATGTGCCATAACAAAACCTTCACGGTTCCGTAATTGACTAGGAGGTGGAACAAGCGGTTCAAATCCATTGGTGATGCAGTGGGTTTTCTGTTTTCCAGCCAAAAGGTCTAATGAACTGGTTGTGCTCGGACTGGTAGCCACCAACAGGTCTGCTTGCTGGCAAACCATTTGTTCCAGTGACTGGTGTTTTTTTTGGGCGTAGGGCAACAACCTCAATTTGTCGTGATAGTGTATGCCTGTCCAAGGATCTCTGAAATCTGCCAACCACTTTATGTCATATTTCCTCGATAAGGCCGCCCCGATTAGATGTACACTATGCGGGGGACCTGTCGTGATGATCCAGTCGTACTCGAGAAGATCTGGTTGATTGTTGGCCCAATGCACTGCTTTACTCACCCACCCCACTCGAGCGTCTGGCACCCAAAAGTTTCCCCGTATCCAAAGCAACAACCGCTGGATTTGATTGGGTTTTTTGGGAACGATGCCCCGAGATAAATTTTTGGTCGACTGGGGAAATAGCCATGAAATCCATCGATAGGGTTCCGAGATAGACACTCTGTGAACACGCACATCAGTGGGAATTTCAGCCATTAGGGCATCATCTAGTTGAGGATATTGTGCCCCATGAGGCACAACCAATGTCGATTGCACGCCAAATTCAGCCAGGTATTTCGCAAAATATAGCCAACGCTGTACACCTGGTCCGCCTGCAGGTGGCCAGTAATACGAAAAAACCAACACCTTAAGGGGTTTAGTCATCTGATGATTTTTTGTACCTCTTCCAGGTTAACAGACAGAAAACAATCAACCAGAACACCGCAACAGCTACTTGTATCCGGCCACCTAAAACCACCACGTCAGGTTCAAATTTAAACGAAATCTGGTGACTACCTGAAGGGACGAGCAAGGCTCTTAGGGCATAATTCACCCGATAATGAGGCACTTGTTGACCATCGATATAAGCATTCCAGCCTGGTTGATAATACCACTCAGAAAAGACAGCTAGGCGTTCAGTATTGGTCTGACTTTGGTATTGGAGGTGATTGGGGGCATGTTTGATCAACTTGATTTGATCCAATGAATCCGCCATCCATTGTTGTCGTTTTAAGTCGCTTTTTTCATCGACAAGCGCAACATAACGGGTGTTGATCACGGCTAGATCTTGCATCACCTGATCCAGATTTGGGGCTACTTGAACCTGTTCGACAAACCATGCTGGCCCATTGGCCTCCGCATTTCTAGTGACTTGACGCTCGCCATTATCATCGGATTGAACCACATACTTTACATTCAGCATATTGAGTGGTTCTTGAACTCCTTTAATCAAATGATAATCAAAAATTTCCTGGATAAACCTCGGCTTGGCTGCGTGATAGCCACCGATAGATCTGTGAAAAAACGATGATTTAGACCCATTTAATCCCTCATCTAAATCGAATATGCGATAATAGGTGGTGTCTTGTTGAATCAATTGATCTACATCACTTGGGGCAAATGGACGTTTCATCTGAAGCGCAGGAACAAAATCATCACTGTTGACATATCGTTTAGCTACTCCCCCCAGATCAACAACCAAAAGAGTTCCCAACAACAAATACCTCATTGACTCAGACCATTTACGCCCCCAATAAATTATGGAAACACACAACACGCCAAAGGCAAATGACCTGAATAGATCGGATAAATAGGCTGATTTACGGTCTTGCTGTAGCAGAGCGACAAATTCATCCCCGTAATACGATTGATACGTCGCGTCACTAGCAGATGTATAGGAGGACAAAAAGTAGCCAAGTCCTAAAATGGAAAATATACCCCCTAGTATCCACAATAATCGAATGAGGGATTTATCTTGTTGTTTCACATCCAGTGAATTCCATGACTTCAGCCCCAATATCCCTATAAGTGGAATAGAAAACGATAGAATTACTTGAATGGAAGTTACCGCCCGGAATTTGCTGTACAGAGGAAAAAAATCAATCATCCATCGGGTAACAAGTCCTGCGTGATCTCCCCAAGAGAGTACTAGGGCGCACAGCGAACCGATCACTAGCGGCCATTTTAGATACCCCTTATAGGTCATCATCCCAAGCAAAAACAAAACAAATAGGACCATGCCTAAATAGGCAGGTGCCCCAACATAAGGCTGGTCACCCCAATAGAGCGGAAGATTTTGCGTCCACTCCAAAGCTTGACTCGGCGTTAATCCGTTTTCTTGCAACCAACTATAGAAAACAGAATCTGTACCTAGGTTTTCACTATTTGAGCCCCCTTTTAATCTGGGAACTAATAGATTGAATGACTCGAAAATTCCATAACTGTATTCAGTGATGTATCCGTAATCCAATCCTTGACTGACTGTTTTTGGAGCACCATCAGGATCTAAAGTCAATTCAGAGGCCCCGCGCGTACTCCATGCACTGTACTGAGCTGTGGCCAACATATTAGATGCGTTGAGTGCCAAGGAAGCTGTCAATGCGATCAAAAACACCAGACATTTAGCTAAATAGTCACTCACTTGGGAAGACTTAACAGCCTGATAGCCCCAAAAAATCAAGGCGACACCCACCAACATCATGAGATAATAGGTCATTTGGATATGATTGGCCGCAATCTCTAACCCTAAGGTTAAGGCAAGTAAAAGTCCCCCCAAAAATTTATCCCTATGAAACAACCAAACTACTGCGGCAAAAACCAAGGGAAAATATCCCAAAGCATGGGCTTTAGCATTGTGGCCCACCCCGATGATGATCACTAAATAAGTAGATAAACCAAAGGCCAATGATCCAAGAATAGCCTGCCGCCAATTGACCCGTAGACTGATCAATAAACAGTAAAAACTGAACAGATATAAAAACAAATAATCTGCAGGTCTGGGTAAAAAACGTATGGCTTGATCAATCCACTTGATCCAATGATTCGGATACTGGGCGCCTAATTGAAAACTCGGCATCCCACCAAAAGCATTGGATACCCAGAAAGGTTCCTCTCCAGTGGTTTCTCTAAAGTCACTTTGTTCACGAGCCATGCCCAAGTACTGAACAATATCCGATTGAAAAAGAGATTTGCCTTGAAGAATGGGGTAGAAATAAAGCACTGAAAATAAAGCAAACCCAAAAACAACGCACACATGGATCCAGAGACCCTTAAACTTTCCTAGTTGACTCATTTTATTTCTTCGAAATCAATATATTCTCCCACTACTTCTTTGGATTTACTCGATTTTTTGGGAGCTGTTTTTTCATCTTGTGCGCCAAACCCAAAACTATGGGATACATCCATTTGTTTTTTGGCCCAACGCTGTACGACAAATACCAAGAGCCATGGAAATACTCTTTTGACGATCCACCCAAACAAATAAAATCCCAATACGATATACAGAAAGGTTTCCATGTTCTCGGTTTGTTTACCTAAATTTAGATCAAAAATACAACGAAGCGACTTAGTGTACACCTCAAATCACAGATTATCGGCAATTCTTTGTTGTTTGTCCTTAGCTCTTTTGAGTGCTGGAGCGTCTTTGTATGGGCAATATACCGATATCATTAATTCCAATCGACCAGGTAATTCTATGGGCGCTTACTCCGTAGGAAAAGGTGTCTTACAATGGGAACTAGGGGGCGTATTTGACCAACAAAATCACCAGTTATTTAGGTATAAGTCAATGATATACCAACAAGAGTTGAGTATGCGCTACGGGTTGATTGGGGAACGATTAGAAATTAGTGCGCAGTGGGGATACCAGTGGGAAAGCACCTTAGGATCGACCTTTAAAGATATTCATCAATCAGATATTGCCCTCAAATTACTGTTGTTTGATCCCTACAAAAATCCCCAATTTGAGGCCGTAAATCTCTATTCTTGGAAAGATCAGCATCGTTTTAAACTCAAAAGGCTCATACCCGCTTTATCGGTAGGAATAGGCTACCACTTTTTTAGTCCTACAAATTTATTTAATTCTTGGTACCCTACTAACTCTCCAAAATTCATGTTGTTTACGCAAAATAGTTTAACCAATAGACTGGTTCTAGTGACCAATCACGTATGGGACCACGTTCAAACGGATTGGCCTGAATACCGATTTCTCGCGTCCTTAACTCATACTTTGGGACGAGATTGGAGTGTTTTTTACGAGTCTGAATTCATCAAAAATGACCTTTACGCTGACCACCTATTGAGAATTGGCGGGGCATTTTTACAAACTAAAAACCTACAATGGGATACCCATTTTGCCCTTAACTTCAAGGAAACTCCCAGAAGAAAAACTTTCGGCATAGGGATATCTTACCGTATTGACCCGCATAACTAATTATATGATCCAGATTGTTCCAGCGCACACCAAAAAACTAATGCATGCATTTGCTGTATTTCCGTTTAGTTTATACCGCAATCATCCTTTTTGGGTGCCTCCCATAATTAGTTCGGAGTTGGCCTCCTGGGACAAAACTAAAAACCCTGTTTTTGATCATGCTGAGGCCGATTTTTTTCTTGCGTACAAAGAGGAACAAATTGTCGGCCGAGTGGCCTGTATCGTTAACCACACTGAGGTAAATCAACAAGGTATTGCCAAGATGCGTTTTGGCTGGTTTGATTTTATTGATGACTACCAAGTATCCAGTGCCCTATTGAATCATGTTGCTGAATACGGTAGACGACGTGGATTGGCGTTTATGGAGGGTCCCGTAGGTTTTTCCAATTTAGATAAAGTCGGCGTGATGACTTCCGGCTTTGATCATATAGGAACCATGATTACCTGGTACAATCACCCGTATTATGCGGACCATTACCATAGGTTTGGCATGACCAAAGAAAAAGGATATTTAGAAAGTAAATTTTTACTCAGTTCCATTGATGGAGACAAATACAACCGTTTAGCCCATATTGTTGCTGGGCGATTTAAACTAAAGACTCTAAATTTCAAAAAGACGGCTGAACTCCTACCCTACACGGATGCCATGTTCGATCTTTTTAATCAATCTTATGCCTCCTTGTCCTCATTTGTTCCCATATCTCAAAAGGAAAAGGAATACATGACAAAACAGTTTATCGGATTTATCAACCCCAGCTATATCAAATTTGTGGTTGATGAGTTGGATAAAATGGTGGGATTTGCCATCACCATGCCCTCTTTTTCTAAGGCTTTGCAAAAAGCTAAAGGCAAATTATTCCCCTGGGGCTGGTGGCATTTAATTCAAGCCAAAAAGAACAACCCCGATGCGGTGTTCTACCTCATCGGGGTCCTTCCTGAATACCAAAATAAAGGGGTTACTGCTCTTTTGTTTGACGCTTTTTACAAAACCTACCTCAAAGAGGGCGTGGTTACCTGTTACAGGACTCCGGAGCTAGAAGACAACACAGCCATTATGAAGCTGTGGGTTGACTTTAATCCAGAGGTACATCAAACGAGATGCACCTTTAAAATGGATATTTAACCCTCCATCTGAGCTGCAACGGCAGCTGATAGACGTTGGTATGTTCCGTTTTCTAAACGCTCTCTAATGGAAGAGAATGCATCCAAGGTGATTTGAATATCTTCCATAGTGTGAACGGCCGTAGGAATCAACCTTAACAGAATCAAGCCTTTAGGAATCACTGGATAGACCACTATAGAACAAAAAATACCATAGTTTTCTCTAAGATCCTTCACTAAAGCCATAGCTTCAGGAATACTTCCTTTGAGGTAAACAGGGGTGACGCATGTAGTGGTGGTTCCTAAATCGAATCCGCGCTCGCGCAATCCATTTTGGAGGGCGTTTACATTCTCCCAAAGTTTATCCTTAAGCTCTGGCCGTGAACGCAATAGCTCCAACCGTTTCAATCCCCCTTTAACAAAAATCATAGGGAGTGATTTGGCAAACATTTGGGAACGCAAATTGTATTTTAAGTAGTCAATAACTTCTTGATCAGCGGCTAAAAAAGCACCAATTCCTGCCATAGACTTGGCAAAAGTGGCGAAGTATACGTCGATTTGATCTTGTACACCTTGCTCCTCACCCGCACCAGCCCCTGTTTTACCTAGGGTTCCAAATCCGTGTGCATCATCGACCAACAACCTAAAGTTGTATTTTGATTTTAGTGCCGCAATCTCTTTGAGTTTTCCTTGCTCACCGCGCATACCGAAAACACCTTCAGTGATGACCAGAATACCCCCACCTGTTTGTTCGGCCATTTTCGTAGCGCGATCTAAGTTCTTTTCTAGACTTTCAATATCGTTGTGCTTATAGGTAAATCGTTTACCCATGTGTAAACGTACACCGTCTATGATACAAGCGTGCGCATCGACGTCATAAACGATTATGTCGTCTTTAGAAACCAACGCATCAATCGCGGACATAATCCCTTGATAACCAAAATTCAATAAGTAGGATGCTTCTTTTCCAACAAAATCTGCTAACTCGTTTTCTAGTTGCTCGTGGAAGTCAGTGTGTCCCGACATCATACGTGCCCCCATCGGGTAGGCAGCGCCGTGTTCTGCAGCACTAGCCGCATCAACAGCCATTACTTCTGGATGATGGGCTAATCCTAGATAATCATTGATACTCCAGGTAATTACTTCCTTACCTTGGAACTTCATACGGTTAGATATGGAGCCTTCTAGTTTTGGAAAAACAAAATAGCCTTCTGCTTGTGAAGCCCATTTTCCTAAAGGTCCTTTATTCTCTCTAATACGGGCAAATAAATCTCTCATGTGAAGAAAAACATTTTATAATATGCTGCAAAAGTACTGAATTTTAAAACGCTACAACAAAAATATTACCCGACAAAAGGATACATAAGTGTGTAATTAAGTAACTGATTTACAGCAAATTGACTAATTAACTAAAGAAGAGGTTACCTGTTTTGATTCGGCCTCCATAAACCCTTGGGCGATCATCCATTCATCGGAATAAATCTTACTCATATACCTAGAACCATGATCTGGGAAGATTACCACGACTTGGTCCTCAGCTGAAAAATAACCTTGTTCAGATAATTGTTTGACCGCTTGAAGCGCCGCTCCCGAAGTGTACCCCACAAAAATTCCCTCGGATTTAGAAATACTTCTAGCCATATGGGCACTTTCTTGGTCAGTTACTTTGACAAATTGATCAATCACAGAAAAATCAGTAGCGGTTGGAATCAAATTTTTTCCCAATCCTTCGATGCGGTATGGATAAATTTCATTTGGATCTACCACACCCGTTTCATGATATTTTTTTAAAATAGATCCATAGGCATCCACGCCAATAATTTTTATGTGGGGATTTTTTTCTTTTAAATACCTACCGATTCCTGAGATTGTACCCCCAGTACCGCTGCAAGCAACCAAATGAGTGATGGCTCCTGAGGTTTGCTCCCATATTTCCTTGCCTGACGACCTGAAGTGGGCTTCAATATTGAGGGGGTTAAAATATTGATTGATATAAATGGAACCTGGTCTTTCTTGATGAATTCGCTTGGCTACTTCGTAGTAAGACCTGGGGTCATCCGCACTCACGTGAGCTGGACAAACATGCACCTCAGCACCCATAGCGCGTAGCATATCGATTTTATCTGGAGAGGATTTCGAGCTGACCGCCAATACACATTTATAGCCTCTCACCGCACTGACCATGGCTATACTAAAGCCTGTATTTCCAGAGGTGGTTTCGACAATGGTATCTCCTGGCTTTAACCGCCCTTCCTTTTCAGCTGTTTCAATAATGTGGAGCGCAATTCTATCTTTGGATGATTGACCTGGATTCATCGCCTCAACCTTAGCATAAAATTGACCTCTAAACGATTCTGTGGTTTTAGATAGCTTCACTAATGGCGTATGACCTATTAGGGACAGAAGATTGTCAAGTGCTTTTATTGGTTCGGGCATTTAAAGATTTTTTACAGGCTTTTTACTCAGCAAAAATAATACAATTTATTTTAGAGGTCATTATTTCCACATAAATCGATCATAAAGGCATATTCTTGAGCGATCTCTTTGAGCGCTTCAAATCGTCCTGAAGCACCGGAATGTCCTGCTTGCATATTGGTTTGAAAAAGCACAAGTCGCTCGTGGCTATTGTGTACCCTTAATTTAGCCACCCATTTAGCGGGTTCCCAATACTGCACCTGAGAATCGTGATAGCCCGTAAGCACCAAGAGATTGGGGTAGGCTTGTGTTTTGACTTGATCATACGGACTGTAGGCCAACATACGGTAATAATCATCCGCATGATTCGGGTTACCCCACTCATCGTATTCTCCCGTGGTCAGTGGAATGGTATCATCCAACATAGTGGTCACCACATCGACAAAAGGCACATTGGCCACAGCGGCCTTAAATAACTCGGGGGATTGATTGATCACCGCACCGATTAATAATCCACCTGCAGAACCTCCGTAAGCACAAAGTTTATCCGCCTCCGTCCTTCCGGTATCGATCAAGTGTTTTGCACAGTGTATAAAATCAGTAAATGTGTTTTGCTTGCATTCCATTTTTCCTGACTCGTACCAAGGTCGGCCCAAATATTCACCTCCTCGAACGTGGGCAATGGCATAGACAAATCCCCTGTCCAACAAACTTAAACGCACCGAAGAAAAGTAGGGTTCAATCGTATGTCCATAGGCCCCGTACCCATAAAGCAGTAAGGGCTTTGGACCAGGTTTAGCGCCTTGTTGTCTATATACCAAGGATATCGGCACTTGTGTTCCATCTGCAGAAGTAGCCCAAACTCGTTCTGAGGCGTAATGAGCGGGGTCAAAACCACCGTATACCTCTTGGGTTTTCAATATTTTCTGTGTTTTGTCCCCCAGATCAAAACTGTAAACGGTACTTGGACGTGTTAGTGAAGAAAAATGATACCTGATTTCTTGGGTGTCAAACTCAGGATGGTATCCCATAGATGCCGTATACGTTTCCCCCTCAAAAGGAAGCAAATAACTCGACTCATCGAGCCATGAAGTAATACGCATTTGGGTTAATCCACCCTCGCGATAAGTCAACACATGATGGCTGTTAAACAGGGTGAAATCCTCGATCAAACGATCAGGATGGTGTTCGATAAACGACTCCCAATAAATAGAATCTGTTTGGGATAATGCAGTGCGCATCACTTTGAAATTTTCCGCATCATCTTTATTGGTCGTGATGTAAAAGTGATCTTTAAAATGGGAAATATCGTATTCCACGCCTGTTTCACGTGCGCTAAAACAGGTGAACGCCCCCAAAGGTTGATCAGCGCTTAACCAATGGTATTCTGAAGTAAGTGTACTTGAAGTGCCTATAGTGATGAATGCGCCAGATCTAGACTTGGATACAAAGACATCAAAAGTTTCATCCAACTCTTCGTAGACCAATTCATGTGCTTCCTGAGGATCAGCACCTTGTTGTTTTCGGGCTATAGCTTGAAATAAATCGCATCGCCAAACTTGAGTACAACGCAGACTTACGGGGTCTTTAATGGCATAAAACAAATACCTGCTGTCCTGAGACCAACAGGCATTACCCGGGGTATTGGCCACCTCAAAATCCAGGACAACTCCTGTTTCAAGGTCTTTAACCTGTAGGGTATATTGACGTCTGGAAACGCGGTCTACACTAAAAACAACATACCGATTATCGGGGCTAACTGAAAAATGGCCTAACTGATAATAGGTATGGCCCTGTGCCATTTCATTGACATCGAACAACAATTCTTCCGGGGATACGCCCAACTCTTTCTGTCGCACATACAGAGGATACTGTTGCCCTAATTGATATCTGGTGATGTACCAGTATCCATTCTTAAAGTAGGGAACAGACTGATCATCCTCCTTGATCCTAGCACGCATCTCCTGATACAATTCCTGCTCCAAAGATTTGGTATGGGCCGTCATTTGATCGTAGTAGGCATTCTCTGCGGCTAAATAGGCCAGCACATCTGGGTGATCGCGCTCATTCATCCAAAAGAAAGGATCAATGCGCTCATGTCCGTGAATGTTGAGTGTCTTGGGTCTTTGTGGAGCAATAGGTGGTGTAGGATTCTTTTTCATCGGGGGCAAATATACCCATTATGCCACAGAAAGTCGATCAATAAAAGTCAGTACCCGATCGTGCATAGCATCCGTGTAATCCAGATGAGTGACCATGCGCCATTTACCCTCGCCCATCTGAGAAATCCTCAATTGTATTTGACCCATCTCCTGAACAAATTTGTCTGAGGACATCAGCGATTCATCCAAAGTAAAAATGACAATATTGGTTTCGCATGGCTCGACTGACTGCACCCAATTTTTACCGGCCAGCCCTTTGGCCAATTCACCCGCTTTTTTATGATCCTCCACCAACCTAGCTCGATGGTTATCCAGGGCGTAAATGCCCGCTGCAGCTAAATATCCCGCTTGTCTCATCCCACCACCAAATACTTTGCGCACCCGTATCAATTGCTGCACAAAATCTTTGCTTCCTGCTACCACAGAACCAACTGGAGCTCCTAAACCTTTGCTCAGACACACACTGATTGAATCGAAAAGATCACCAAAAACACGGGCGTCTTGACCCTGAACAGCGAGCGCATTCCACAAACGGGCTCCATCCAAGTGGTAACCTAAACCGTTTTGTGCGCATACCTGCTTGATTCGTTTTAGTTCTTCCACAGACCAACAAGCACCACCCCCTTTGTTGGTGGTATTCTCGATACAGACCAGTGAAGTTAACGGACTGTGGTAAAAATCAGGTGGATTAATCACTTGTGCTACTTGATCAGCGGTCATCATTCCGCGCTCCCCGTGAACCAATCGACAAGACACGCCTGAGTTGAAACTCACCCCTCCCCCTTCATAATGGAAAATATGCGCATATCTATCGCAGATCAATTGCTGTCCGGGCTGTGTATGCACTTTGATGGCTGCTTGATTGGCCATGGTACCGCTGGGAAAAAACAAGGCAGCCTCTTTCCCCAAGAGTTTAGCTACTTTATCCTCCAGCTCATTCACCGTGGGATCCTCCTTGTACACATCGTCTCCCACTCTGGCTTCCAGCATCGCTTCCAACATCCCTTGAGTGGGTTTGGTCACCGTATCACTCACTAAATTAATCACTGTTTCCATCAAAATCCGCAGTTCAAAAATTTCTGATCATCACTTCCAATCGGAGGCCCATCTGGCAAAGGAGGTAGTTCGGGGACTACACCAGCTGAAGAACCACTGCTCAAAGATTTTATATGGGCTAGATATAAAGATTTAGCGCGTTCTGGAACTTTTTTATTCATCCACGATTGGGACAATTTGGCCAAATGTTCTTGAGCCATCATACGAACTTGAGGAAAAACAGACTCATGGACGGACAAGGCATATATATAGGATAAATATCGGGTGCCGATCATTTCTTGTATCGATTGATGATAGGCTGTAGCGTGTTGACGACTGAACAAAAATTCACTGGTTTTGTCCAATAATTCGTCCAATCCTAACTGCTGGTCATCCATCCATTTTTGTTGAACAACCCGGCCAATGCGTTCGGGTTGGAACATAAATCCAAAGGCAATATCCGCTGCCGAAACTGCAGCAGTAAATGGATCAAAGGCACTGCCTAATTGACTTTTAAACGATTCCCTTCCTCTTTGATCACCAAAAACTCGAGGGGGAAATAATGCTAGTTTGTCAGTAGGAATGGCTAGTTGCTCTGCATCCAAGGCGGAGAATAAACCGTTCAAAGCCTTTCTTTGAGCATCTGCTGAGAGCGGGGCAACTGCCGGTTCAACACCCCCTTTCACCTGATACGCATAAGTCAGCGCCCCCAACTGTTTGGCCACTGCTTCAGTTTGGTATCTGTGCCAAAAAAATAAAGGAACAAACACATCTTCTAGCCCACTAGCGGTTCCCTGTTCGAGGTTATCCCATGAAAACCCATTCATGGCTGTCTTGCGTACCGCCAACATGTCATAGAGCTCTGCTACTACATCCGCTCCGTTATCCCATAGATGGGCCGAGGCACTGGGGCTAGAAGCAGGACGCGCATCTTGATCAGTCAAATACCTCAATCCGCTGGTGTAGGCATTGTCTAAAATCTGGGCCAATGCTTTTTCTTGGTCCTCACCCGGGGTTACCGAGCTGTACGCATAGGCTACACTCACTTTATCCCATGCGCCAATACCCGTTTCATAAGCGTTATCCAGAGATACTTTACCGTCAACCAGTGATAACTGGGGGTGTGGGTAATCCATCACTGATGATTTCTCCCTGGTACTGGCTGCATAATTATGGGCAAATCCCAATGTGTGTCCGATCTCGTGGGCCGACAACTGTCTGATCCGTGATAGGGCAAAATCCATTAAGGCTTGTTTAGAACTGGCACTGGCAAAGGGTTGTTGCGACAGTGCTTGAGCGATCATATAGTCCTGTCGGATCCGCAAACTGCCCAAAGACACATGACCTTTGATGATTTCTCCGGTTCTGGGATCAGTAATGCTGCTCCCATAACTCCAACCTCTAGTCGAACGATGGACCCACTGAATGACGTGGTACCGAACATCCAATGGATCGATGCTGTCCGGAAGTACTTCAACTCTAAAGGCGTTTTTAAAACCCGCTGCCTCAAAAGCCTCATTCCACCAGGCCCCTCCTGTTAACAACGCAGTGCGAATGGGTTCAGGTGTACCGTTATCCAAATAATAAACAATGGGTTTTACGGGTTCTGAAACAGCAGCGTTTGGATCTTTTTTTACTAATCGATGTCTGGTGATCCACTTTTTAACAATGGGCTGATCGACTGGTGTCGCATAATCCATGTACGTAAATGGATAGGCACCACTTCTAGGGTCGTAGGCCCTGGGCGCATATTGATCATCAGGCAACTCGATAAATGAATGGTGCTGAAATACAGTAACCAATCCAGGTTCTGGAGTAACCGAACGAATCCAAACACCTGTAGGATTGCCTTTAAATGTCAACATGACATCCATCTCTATATTTTTCGGAAAAGACTTGGTTCGATCAGTATTTAAAGCACTTTTGGTCAAATCAACACTGTAACTACCCTGCTTTGAACTGGCCAACCGAGCTGCAACACCATGAGCATCTTGGAGCAAAAAATCAGTAAGCTCCACTATGGGATCACCTTTTTCATACCCCTTTACATCAAAACCATACCTCACTGACTTGGCAAAAGCCTGTTCAACAGAGGCCCTCTCCAAGGGGTTGTCGGTCAATGCGCGGAAAGCCAAATTGGGTTGAACCAAAAAAACACGCGGACCTCTTTGTTCAAAATAGACTACTTGTTCGCTGCCTAATTGGCCGCGATCTAAACCGATATCGTTGCTGCCTATCCCTTGGCTGAGCGAATAGACATAGAGAAACGGTTGTTTGAGTCGTTCTTTGGGGATGCGCGCGTACAATTTATTGGCCCCTGTATCGTAATAGGTATCGAAATAACCTGGGCGCTGTGAAGCGTTAGGATGTTGGGCAATCCACTGAGCGGCGATCGATTGAGAAATAAAAAAGGTAAGCAAAAGCAATTTTCTCATAGCTGGATGATTTGTCCTAAAAATAATCAAAATGACACGTGCAGCGAGGGTTTATTACTACTTTTGCACAAAATTATTCCTATGGTTACCACAGAGATCACCCAAGATCTGATTAAACGCCTCGGTGCGTTAAGGAGGTATCTTTGACATCGATCAGAAAAGAATACAACTGATCAACGAAGAAGAAAAAGCTGCAGCACCTGACTTTTGGGACAACCCAAGAAAAGCCCAGGAGCAGATGAAATTTATCCAGTCCATAAAGTCTTGGGTCACCGATTATGATTTAGCTGCCCAAAAAGTAGCTGACGTTGAAGTATACCTGGAATTTTATAAAGAGGGGGCCATTTCCGAACAAGAGCTCGAGGGTGCGGCGCAACAAGCGACGGAACAAATCGAGGCACTCGAGTTTAAAAACATGCTGTCGGCTGAGGCAGATGAGTTTGACGCAGTACTGCAAATCACCGCAGGCGCTGGAGGCACAGAGAGCTGTGACTGGGCATCTATGCTCATGCGCATGTACCTGATGTGGGCCGAAAAAAGAGGCTATAAAATAAAAGAACTCAACTTCCAAGAGGGCGAAGTTGCTGGTGTAAAAACGGTGACTCTCGGTATTGAAGGGGCATTTGCCTTCGGATGGCTCAAAGGAGAAAATGGAGTGCACCGATTGGTGCGTATTTCCCCCTTTGACTCTAATGCCAAGCGCCACACCTCATTTGCTTCAGTATATGTCTATCCCATGGTTGACGACACCATAGAAATTGAAATTAATCCGGCTGATATCTCCTGGCAATTTGCCCGATCAGGAGGTGCGGGTGGTCAAAATGTCAACAAGGTGGAGACCAAAGCGATTCTAACCCACCACCCAACGGGGATTGTCATCCACAACTCTGAAACGAGGTCCCAGCTAGACAATAGAGAAAATGCCATGCGTTTACTTAAATCACAGCTGTATGAAATTGAGTTGCGCAAACGCATGGAAGCACAAAACGAAATTGAGGCATCAAAAATGAAAATTGAATGGGGTTCTCAGATTAGAAACTATGTCATGCATCCCTATCAACTGGTCAAGGACGTGAGAACGGGGGTAGAAACCGTTGAAGTTACCGATGTAATGAATGGTTCACTGGATCCATTTTTAAAAGGTTTCCTGATGCTTCATGGGCAGAATACGGAGCCTGACTCTATTTAACATTTATTTAGCAAATTTGACTTAAACCAATTTGGATATATACCATCTAAACTATTTGTCTATGAATCGATTTTTACTCCCTTTTTTGACCGCTCTAGCCTTATTCATCACTGGGGCTGCTCAAGCACAGTTTGGCTATGGCAATGGATATGGCGGTAATAGAGACGCTTATGGGCGCAGAATTTCTGCCATCCCCAATAATCCAGCTCCAGAGCCAGAACCAGAAAATTTAACTGCTGAACAACTTGTAGAACAACAACTTCCTGCATTTCAGGCAGCCTTGGAGCTCAATGACTTTGAATTGGCTGTGTTGCAATCTGTACTGACAAGACATGTACAAAAACGTATTGAAACTCAATTGCTCAAATTAAGCCCTGAAAAAACTATGGAAGCCATGGAAGCTATTCAGAAAAGCCAAGACGATGAACTGGCCCAAGGATTGCCCCCTGAGAAGTACGAAAAGTATTTAGCGCTCCAAGAAGAGGGATTTAGCCGCATCGAGAAAAAGAACAAACAAAAAAAGAAAAAGAAAACCTAAATGAATAAACTTAGCGCTTTGTGGATGCTGTTATTGATCACGTCAATCAGCTGGGCACAGAACCCAAACAGCAAAACAGTAACACTCAAAGGTCGTATTCTTGAACAAAGCAGTGATTTGCCCCTGGAATACGCCACATATGTACTACAAAAAAGCGCTGACCAAAGCATGGTAACTGGTGGGATCACCGACGAACAAGGCCGTTTTCAGGTAGATATTCCCGCTGGAAATTACGATGTGGTTTTTGAGTTTATTTCGTACACTACCGTTCGGTTATCTAACCAAAACATCACCCAAAACACCGATTTGGGAGATGTGCGCATGTCAGCGGATGTATCCCAGCTCGATGAGGTTGAATTGATTGCGGAACGAAGCACCGTCGAACTTAGACTAGATAAGAAAATCTATAATGTCGGCAAAGACATGACGGTTAAAGGAGGTTCAGTGACTGATGTACTCGACAACGTGCCCTCTGTGTCTGTTGATGTTGAAGGAGGCATTTCATTGCGCGGAAATGAAAGTGTGCGCATTTTGATTAATGGAAAACCTTCTGCCTTGTCGGGTTTTAGCAATGATGCACTTAGATTACTACCTGCCGAAGCTATCGAAAAAGTAGAGGTGATCACGAATCCTTCCTCCAGATATGATGCGGAGGGAACAGCCGGGATTATCAACATCATTTTGAGACAAAACAAAACCACAGGTATTAATGGAACAACCAACCTCACATTGGGCGACCCAAAAAATGAAGCAGGAAGCTTAGGATTGAACCTGAGACAAAACAAATTCAACCTTTTTTCCAATTGGACCTACCGAAACCAAGAAGGACCGGGTAATTCGCTATATGACCAAATAAACTACAACGATGACGGCAGTATTCGCGGTTTTCAAAACGAAAAAAGAAACAACGTTCGAGCGGGGACAAATGCCAACGCTAACGTCGGAATCGAATACTTCATCAACCCAACCACCAGCATCACTAATTCAACTGTTTTTGGCTACTCCGAAGGAGATAATACAACAAACATCGATTTTGTCAACTCAAATCCACAGGGGCTACCTTTGGTGAACAGAGTGCGTAATACGCTTCAACTGGAGCAACAAAGACAATTTGAATATTCATTAAACTTGACCAAAAAGTTTGAAAAACCTGGTCATGAACTTCGAGTTGATTATCAGTATTCTGAGTCTGAAGGATCCGATGATTCGGTCATTGAGGAAACCTTGATCAGTGAAACTGCTTCGGATGTTCCCACTGAAAAAACAGTAAATCAAGAAGATCAAAGAAGGGCATTATATCAATTTAATTATGTGTTACCGCTGGGTTCAGCAGGTCAATCTCAGTTTGAACTAGGGTATCGAGGAGGTTATGTCAACCAAACAACCGCATTTATTGCTGGAAGTTTTGATCCCTTAGGTACGTTTATCAACAACGCTAATTTTTCAAACACCCTTGAATACCGCGAATGGATTCAAGCCGCCTACACTCAATTGGGCACCAAATGGGAACGCTTCAATCTGTTAGGTGGATTGCGTATGGAACACACAGACATTGACATCAACCTACTGGAAACACAAGATTTAACCAACAAACAATACATCAATTGGTTTCCTTCTTTATTTGTTGGATATTCCCTCAATGAGGAAGATCAAATCACGTTGAGCTACAGCAAAAGATTGAGAAGACCTTGGTCGCGATTTATCAATCCATTTCCTTCCAGATCGAGCAACACCAACCTATTCCAGGGAAATCCTGACCTAGACCCAACCTTCACCGATGCCTATGATCTAGGCATGATCAACCAAAGAGAAAAATTCACGTTCAACACTTCCTTGTACTACAACAGAAGTACAGGTGTCTTCCAATTCATTACCCAAGAAACAGGAGAACTGATTGAGATCCAAAATCCCAATGACCCCAACACGCCTATTTTGGTGCCTGTTCAGCTGAGACAACCTATTAATTTATCCACAGAAGACCGCTATGGATTTGAGTTTAACACCACATTTACCCCAGTGCGTAATTGGCGTTTTTCCTGGGGAATTAATCTATTTCAACGCTCATTGGTCGGAAGCTATACCTACATCAATAGCTTGAATCAAAACATCACACAAGTGTTTGACAACGACAACTTCAGTTGGCAGAGCAACCTGAACGCTAAAATAGTTTTGCCTAAGGAAATTAACTTTCAAACTAATGTTCGTTACCAAGGCAGAAGTCAAGATGCCCAATCGATTAATCGCGGAATAGCCTCAGCTAACTTAGCGATGAGCAAAGAGATTCTCGATAAAAAAGGCACTCTAGCCCTGAATGTAAGCGATTTATTTAACTCCAGAAAAAGAATCAGTGATACCAGAACACTCAATGTTCAAACCTACAGCGAAAATCAGTGGAGGCAAAGACAAGTCAATGTAAACTTCACGTACCGATTCAATCAATCATTGAAAGATCAACGTGGTCGCCGACAAAATGGTGGCTATGGAGATGGGCCAGGTGGAGATATGGATATGGAGTTTGGTGGCTAATCCAGGAGCACAACGTAAAAAGGCGCCCAATAGGCGCCTTTTTTATTTTTAAGGGGTGGGTCTTTAAGACTGGTTAGCCTTCTTGGCCGCTTTGATTTCTTTGAGACGTTCAATCAATGAACCACCAATCCAATAAGGAACAACAAAGGTGATTAAGAAGATTAACAACCAAAATCCAATAGTTACAATGGTTAGGAATGCGATAAAGCCAAGGTATTGGTCGAACTGGAACATAGTCAATTGTTTACTGGTACAAATATAGTTTAGATTATTTGTCACTCACAAATCCAAGGTAAAAAAAATAGAACTTTTTGGCCAATCCCCTACCTTTGTCACCAGCAATTTAATCACTACCATGAAATACAGAATAGAAAAAGACACCATGGGGCCCGTTGAGGTACCCAACGATGTTTACTGGGGTGCCCAAACAGAGAGATCCAGAAACAATTTTAAAATCGGTCCATCCGCTTCCATGCCTCAGGACATTATTTATGGATTTGCCTACCTAAAAAAAGCCGCTGCCTATGCCAATTGTGATTTAGGCGTTTTAGAGGGGGCAAAAAGAGACTTAATCGCTCAAGTCTGTGATGAAATCCTCACAGGATCCCTCGACGATCAGTTCCCTTTGGTGATCTGGCAGACAGGGTCTGGCACCCAAAGCAACATGAACGTCAATGAAGTGATCGCTCACAGAGCCCAAGTTCTTGCTGGAAAAAAAATAGGAGAAGATGAAAAGGTAATTCAACCCAACGACGACGTTAACAAATCACAGTCCTCTAACGATACATTTCCCACAGGCATGCACATCGCAGCCTACAAAAAAGTAGTTGAAGTGACCCTTCCTGGTGTTCAAAAACTAAGGGATACACTAGCGGCAAAAGCCGCTGAGTTCAAAGACGTGGTGAAAATCGGAAGAACCCACCTGATGGATGCTACCCCACTAACTTTGGGGCAAGAATTCTCAGGTTATGTGGCTCAACTAGACCATGGCATGAATGCTTTGCGCCATACGTTAAGCCATTTAAGCGAATTAGCTTTGGGCGGTACCGCCGTGGGTACTGGACTGAACACACCTCGTGGATATGATGTGTTAGTCGCCCAATACATCGCTCAATTTACCGGTCATCCATTTGTTACCGCGCCCAATAAATTTGAAGCTTTAGCGGCCCATGACGCGTTGGTAGAGAGCCATGGCGCATTAAAACAACTAGCCGTATCTCTAAACAAAATCGCCCATGATATAAGAATGATGGCCTCAGGGCCTCGATCTGGTATTGGGGAACTGATTATCCCTGCCAATGAACCTGGTAGCTCCATTATGCCCGGAAAAGTAAATCCCACACAAGCTGAAGCGCTCACCATGGTATGTGCACAAGTCATCGGAAATGATGTGGCCATCACATTTGGTGGAGCCCAAGGACATTTTGAACTCAATGTATTTAAGCCGATGATGGCTGCAAACTTTTTGCAATCCGCTCAATTACTGGGTGAGGCGTGTATCAGTTTTGACGAGCACTGCGCACAAGGCATTGAACCCAACACACCAGTGATTCAGCAATTGCTCAATAATTCATTGATGTTGGTCACCGCTTTAAATCCAAAAATCGGGTATTATAAGGCGGCTGAAATTGCCAATGCAGCGCATCAAAATGGAACGACGCTGAAACAAGAAGCCGTTCGTTTGGGATACGTTACTGAAGAAGAATACGACCAATGGGTTAACCCTGCGGATATGATCGGAAGTTTAAAAGACTAATACACCTAGGACAAAAAAAGAGCGGCCAAGCTGATGCTTGGGCCGCTCTTTTATAGTAAACAGATAGCTTATTTCAAAACTACTGTTGAGCTAGACAACAAACGCAGTTGGTTGTCATAAACCTGAACAGAGTATGACCCTGGGGTAAATGAAGCACCTTTGATGTAATCGCATACATCGATGGATTGGTTCTCATACAAGAAGGTAGTTGATTTGCTGTAAGACAAAGAAGCCCCACCTACGGTAACAGATTCACCTGCACCTAGAAGAGCGCCTTGTGGATTTTTTACCTCGATATAAAAAGTTCTATTACCAGAGGCAGCAATAGCATTTTCAGCCACGTTGTAGCATACTTGGAAGGCATCAACAGGATTGGCACGCTTACGGGTAACAAAAGAACCGTTGGATTTTTCTTTAACACCAGCAATCTGGACTGAGGTAAGAATCAAAGCAGCTCCTTTTTCTACAGTGGCATTAAGGTCGTTGTTTTTGCTTACTAGCTCCTTGTTCACAGTAGTTTGTACTTCAAGGGCTGCATAGGTTTCATCGCGCTCTTTAGTCAATTGAGCGTTAGCGGCTTCCAATTCAGCAATGCGGTTTTTTAAAGCATCGCTTTGTTTTTGCAAGCTGTAAAAACGAGCTCTGAATTTGCTTAAAGTCGCAATATCCGCGTTAAGGCCGCTGATTGAATCTAAAAACTGAGCTACCTCAGCTTTAGCTGCGGTAAGGGCTTGATTCACTTCTTCGTTTTGAGTAACTACTCCGTCGTACTCAGCTTGTAGTTGAGTAAGATCTTGAATAACTAATTCTTTTTCTTGAGTCAAAGCAGCTTCTGTGTTTTGCTTCATGACAAAAAGTGCGATGGCTAATACAGCAGTGATGGCCAATAAAACCGATAAAATCGCTACTGATTTTTTTGAATTGTTTTCTGATTGTGACATAATTAGAAATTGTTGGTTATGTATTGAAAGGGAACTTTTCCCTTAAAAACACGGCAAAATTAAGTTTTTATAGCATAAAATCCTATATATTTAGTGGTAAACGGGTTAACTATCAAGGATATGACACATTTGAAGTGGATTAATAGTGGAATTTTAACACTTATTGGATTGTTAATGAACACTTTACCAGCAATAGGTCAAACTTCCTGGTCATTGGGTCAACAAGAAATTAAACCAGTGGAACACGCCTCATTTTCACTGCACACACAAAATCAAACCGTTTTAGTGGACCCGGTGGGTGAGCCAAAAAGGTACCCCAAAAATCCAACCCTTATACTCATTACTGATGTTCATGGAGATCACTTTCAATCAGAAACTCTAGTTGGTGTGGTGGGTGAACAGTCTCGCATTTTGGCCCCCAAAGCGGTGTATGATTTGATGCCTGAATCACTACAAGCCATCACTAAAATTATGGCCAATGGGGAAACCTTAATCACCAATGGTCTGGAAATAACGGCTATCCCCATGTATAATCTCAGAACTGAGGCAGTGAACTTCCATACTAAAGGAAGGGGAAATGGCTACGTGCTCCACATGGACGGGCAACGTTGGTATATTTCAGGGGATACTGAGGATATTCCTGAGATGAGGCAGCTAAAAAATATAGATGTAGCGGTTTTGTGCATGAATCTACCTTATACCATGACCGTAGAAGCTGCATCTAGTGCCATCAAGGAATTTAAACCCAAACATGTTTTGCCCTATCACTTCCGAGGAAAACCTGTTTGGGAAGATCCCAAAAAAATTGCGGGCCTCGTTCAAGACCCGCAAATTGATGTGGTTATTTTGGATTGGTATCCGAATAACTAGATTACCTAGTCAGTTTTTTATATTTAATTCTAGTAGGCATTACCTCAGCACCCAAGCGCTTGCGTTTGTTTTCTTCGTAATCAGAAAATGATCCCTCAAAGAAATACACCTCAGAATTACCTTCAAAAGCCAAAATATGGGTGCAGATTCGATCTAAAAACCATCGGTCGTGAGAAATAACAACCGCACAACCGGCAAAATTCTCCAGCCCTTCTTCTAGCGCTCTGAGCGTATTTACGTCCAAATCATTGGTCGGCTCATCCAACAAAAGCACATTTCCTTCTTCTTTTAACGTCATGGCCAAATGCAGTCGGTTGCGTTCTCCTCCAGAGAGCGCACTGACTTTCTTGTTCTGATCTGAACCTGAAAAGTTAAAACGACTCAAGTACGCACGTGAGTTCACTTGCTTCCCCCCCATCATAATCAACTCTTGACCATCGCTGAAGTTTTCCCAAATTGTTTTGTTCGGATCAATATTGCTGTGATTTTGGTCTACATAGGCGATTTTGGCTGTTTCCCCTACCTCAAAACTTCCCGTGTCCGGAGTTTCTTCCCCCATAACCAGTCTAAAGATGGTTGTTTTACCTGCTCCATTAGGTCCTATCACGCCAACAATACCTGCCTGAGGCAAAGTAAAATTTAGCGATTCATAGAGCAGTTTATCTCCATAGCTTTTACTGATACCCTGTGCGTTGAGTACTTGGGTACCCAATCTAGGTCCATTGGGGATATAAATCTCTAGCTGTTCATCCAGTTGCTTTTGATCTTGGTTCAGCAACTTGTCGTAATTCTGTAATCTGGCTTTCTGTTTGGTTTGACGTCCCTTGGGACCTTGTCTTACCCACTCAAGCTCGCGTTCTAAGGTTTTTTGACGCTTTGAGGCTGTTTTGCTTTCCAAAGCCAGTCTTTTAGACTTCTGATCCAGCCAACTGGAATAATTTCCTTTCCAGGGAATACCCTCCCCCCTGTCGAGTTCTAGTATCCAACCCGCCACATTGTCCAAGAAGTACCGGTCGTGGGTCACCGCAATCACTGTCCCTTTATATTGAGATAAGTGGTGCTCCAGCCAATGGACAGACTCTGCATCTAAATGGTT
>DFSJ01000072.1:41774-45908 GCA_002378585.1 Flavobacteriaceae bacterium UBA3440
GTTGGCTCATCGAGCAATAAAATCTCTGGCTCTTGGAGTAACAGTCTGCACAAGGCCACCCTTCTTTTTTCTCCTCCGGAAAGCACACCGATTTTTTGATCTGGATCTGGCGTGCGCAAAGCGTCCATGGCAATTTCAAGTTTTGTATCTAAATCCCATGCATTGCTGGCGTCGATTTGATCCTGAAGCGTAGCTTGACGATCCATCAACTTCTGCATTTTGTCGGCATCTTCATAGTATTCTGGAAGCCCAAACAAATCGTTGATTTTATTGTATTCTTCTAGTAGTGCTACTGTTTCAGCGGCCCCTTCCTTAACGACTTCAAGAACTGTTTTTTCTGGATCAAGCAAAGGTTCTTGCGGTAAATACCCCACGCGATAGCCTGGTGAAAAAACCACATCTCCTTGATAATCTTTATCTACACCAGCGATGATTTTAAGCAAAGTAGATTTTCCGGAACCATTCAATCCCAATATGCCAATCTTGGCACCGTAGAAAAAACTTAGATAAATATTTTTGAGTACAGGAGTTTGTGCACTTTTATAGGTCTTGGTGACCCCGGACATCGAAAAAATGACCTTCTTGTCGTCTGACATATCGCTATATAAACTTGATTAAACCCTTCCTTTCAAAGCATTAAACACCCATGCAATGGCAAAAAATCCCAAACCAACTGCGGCAAATCCCCAACCGGCTACATCATCATAACGGAATGCACCTAAGCCAATGAGCAGTAGCCCCATGGCCATCATAATCAAAGTAGCATATCCCAAAACTGCGTTCTTGTCCATAACTTAACTATTTAGCAGTCAAATATCGCTATTTTTTTTTACCTCATAGCGAATTGGCGGAATCTGATACCGCGATTATTAACGCATTGAGCTCCCAGCTGTTTTGATGGGTCCATAGAGGACTTTCGATTAGTCCTTGTCCGATACAATCAATCACTTCATTGATTTCATAGGTATATCCTTTGCCGATCAAGTCAAATAATTCTGTTTCAGTTCCGAGATCAGGAGTCTGAATCGTTAATCGATCCGTTTCATGCCACCGCGGATGAAGAAGTACACTACCCAGCGTACCTCCTGCTTGAGCAGTCATGGCGGAGAACGTATGAAAACTGGAGAACAGCTGAGCTGTGGCCTCTGGATAATTAAATTCCACACGCAGTTGAGCATCTACACCAGTTGACGCTGCTAGTTTTTGTACGGTTATGGAAGTGGGGGTTCCCAATAGTTGATAAGCCCAAAATATGGGATAAATACCAATATCCCAAAGAGAACCACCTCCAAGATCAGGGTTGAGCAGTCTAGAAGCAGGATCTCTGTCTAAAGCAAAAAATCCAAAATCTGCTTGTACATACCTCAATGCTCCTAAGCGTCCAGATCGGGCATAATCCATCGCTTTTTGAACGGCAGGATTAAATCTAGACCAGAGGGCCTCCATAAAAAATAGACCTCGACTTTGTGCCAAACTGGTCACTTCTTGTACCTGATCAGGGGTTAAAGCCATAGGCTTTTCACACAAAACATGCTTTCCAGCTGCCAAGGCTTTTAAAGACCATTCCACATGACTGGTGTGGGGCGTAGCGATGTAAACCACATCTACCTCTTCTAAGGCCAATAACTCTTCGTATCCGACACACGCCACAGGTTGGTTATCGGATGTCGTGTGTGTTTGGGCAAACTCAATGGCTTTTTCCTGACTGCGAGAACCGACAGCCACCAAACGAGCTTGGGGCACTAAGGCCAAATCTCGGGCAAATGAGTGCGCGATTTTTCCCAATCCAATAATACCCCACCTCAGGGGGTTTTGAGCTGTATACATAGGGATGGTTTGGTTCAAAATTAATCATAAATAGTCCTTATCTTAGCCTTATATACCGATATATGGACCTAACCTTCAACAAAAACGAAGATTTTCACAAAACCTCATTGGCCGAATTGCGCCAAAAATTGGGTCGTATCGCCCAAGGGGGCGGTAAGGAAAAGATAGCCAAGCTGCATGAAAAAGGAAAATGGAGTGCGCGAGAACGCATCGACTACCTGCTAGATCCTAAATCCAGACACATTGAAATTGGGGCCTTGGCCGGAGAAGATATGTATCAAGAGCATGGTGGGTGTCCCAGTGCTGGTGTAGTGGTAGTCATTGGATATATACAAAAAAGACTCTGCGTCGTAGTGGCCAATGACGCCACGGTCAAAGCCGGAGCTTGGTTTCCCATAACGGCCAAAAAAAATCTACGGGCTCAAGAAATCGCCATGGAAAATCATCTACCCATCATCTATTTGGTAGATAGTGCCGGTGTTTATTTGCCCATGCAGGATGAAATTTTTCCCGATAAAGAACACTTTGGACGCATCTTCAGGAACAATGCCAAAATGAGCAGTATGGGAATTACTCAAATTGCCGCTATCATGGGTTCCTGTGTGGCTGGTGGAGCTTACCTGCCGATCATGAGTGATGAAGCGATTATGGTCGACAAAACCGGCAGTGTTTTTTTGGCGGGAAGTTACCTGGTAAAAGCAGCTATAGGCGAATCGATCGACAATGAAACTCTAGGGGGTGCCACCACCCATAATTCCATCAGCGGAGTAGCTGACTATAAGGCAAAAGACGATCAGGATGCGCTAGATCGCATCAGAAAAGTAGTGGGATCATTAGGCCATAAGCCCAAAGCTGGCTTTGATCGCATGGCAGCAACCGAACCCGCTTACCCCAAAGAAGAATTGTTAGGTCATTTACCCACATCACCGGCTACACCCTACGACATGAGGAACATCATCCAGGGGTTGATCGATCAGGATTCTTGGATTTCGTACAAAGAAGACTATGGGAAAACGATCCTTACCGGATATGCGCGTATTGAGGGTTGGGCGGTAGGTATTGTCGCCAACCAGCGCTCTATCATTAAAACAGCTCAAGGCGAAATGCAAATGGGTGGAGTCATCTACTCTGATTCGGCGGACAAAGCGACACGATTTATCGCTAATTGCAACCAAAAGCGAATTCCGTTGGTCTTTTTGCAAGACGTAACAGGATTTATGGTCGGTAGTAAAAGCGAACACGGAGGGATTATCAAAGACGGGGCTAAAATGGTCAACGCAGTGGCCAACTCAACCGTACCCAAATTTACCGTGGTCGTTGGAAACAGCTTTGGTGCTGGAAACTACGCTATGTGTGGTAAAGCATTTGACCCTAGACTAATTGTCGCTTGGCCAAGTGCCCAGTTAGCTGTCATGGGTGGGAAAGCCGCATCACAAGTGCTCTGGCAGATAGAGCAGGAACGATTGATCAAAAAGGGCATAGCCATAGACGAGGTGGTAAAAGATAAAATGATTCAAGAAATCACTGAGCGATATGAGTCCCAAACAACGCCTATTTATGCAGCCGCTAGACTCTGGACCGATGCCGTAATCGACCCAAGAGATACCAGAACATGGATTTCGCTCGGCATTGAGGCGGCCAACCAAAACCCAGATGTTGCCCCATTTAATATGGGTGTACTTCAGGTTTAATCTTTTTTTTCTAAGGGTTCTCCACAGTTGCCTTGGGCAATATCTGCCCATAATTTATGGCTTTTCACTTTGCCCGAGGGAGTTTTTGGAAGTTGAGTAACCCATAAATACTTGGGTACCTCATAAGGGCGCAGTAACCCTGACTCAGCCAATGAGCGGAGAAAATTAGGAGTTTGTGGCTTTTCTGTAGCCAAACACAAAGCAACGCCCCACTTCTGATCATCCACGCCTCCTAGATCAAATGGGCCGTCAATGAGTGGACCGATCACCTGACCGACCGATTCAGGATGAATTTTAATGCCTGCAGAGTTAATCACATGATCCGCACGTCCCCGCCAGATAAAAGACCCATCATCCTTGAATTCAACCACATCATTGGTTTCAAGTTGATTGATTTCAAGCATGGGGTAATCTACCACCAAACACCCTTGCATATTCTGAGACAATTGAACACCAGGTAGCGGTTGATAACTCATTTGTTCTGTCGCCTCTTTCAGCGCGGCTAAAGCAAAATGAGTCAATGTCTCCGCCATGCCAAAAGACACCCATACCTCGGTGGAGAGACGTCTATGGAAAAAGTCTGCGATTAAGGGGGCGCCTAGCGGCGCCCCCCCTA
>DFSJ01000077.1 GCA_002378585.1 Flavobacteriaceae bacterium UBA3440
ACCACCCCAAACTCAGTGTGTGGTTGACTGTGGATAAACTTTCAACTCATCCAAATCAGGTTGATAAAAGTCCCTATGCTTACTCATGGAACAATCCTATAAGATATTCAGATCCCAATGGCGACTGCCCCATTTGTCCGTTCCTTGTCAAAGGATTGACTGGTGCCGTTGTAGACTACATGCTGCAGGGAGCATTTAATTATGCAGGGGGTATGAGTCTAACAGATGCGTTTTCCAGTAGTAATATTGATATGTCAGATGTTGCATTGTCAGCTGCTCAAGGTGCCTTGCCATGGAGTGTGCCTGGGGGCAAATATGGAAAAGAAGCTGGAGCGGCGGTTGCAGATGTAATGTTTAATTACGCGAAAGCAGTCGCCAATGGTGAGGAGTACAGTTTAGAGCAAATGGGACAAGATTTTTTAATTGGGTTTAGTGCTCAACTGGGATCGGGAGCAGCGGAGAAGTTTTTCGGAAAACAACAGGCCAAATTAAAGCGAAAGGAGAATTTTCTTAAATACAGTATCAATTGGTCGAATGGCTCACTTTCTGAAGCTTTAAACAAATACACCCCTGGCGCAAAAGGAGTCAAGAGTGCTGATGGTGTTAAAACCAGATACATTAATAATAACTATGAGATAATTTACGACAATGAAAACAATTATTATCGCGTCAAAGATTTAAATAGAAATCAGTATTTGGATGTTAATGGCAAGGTTCCCTCAATGGATTTACAACAAAAAACTCATATAAAAAATAGTGATGGATAATCGTAAAATCAGAATTTTCATAATAGAAAAAAATCCGTATCATCATCAATTCGATGGATGGAATGAAAAATTAAAAAAAGAAGATATAATATACTTAACTGAAAATGATTACTACTTATTGAAAAATCGATGTAATTTATGGGAGTCATTAAATGAAGTTTTATCTGAAGAAAGTGGCTACATGAATGGTCCAACTATTTGGGAAGATACTTGGATAAATGATCAGAGTGAGCTATTCGGAATTAAGGAAAAGATCAAAATTATAATGCAAACTTTGGATTCAAATTCGACAGATTTAAAAATACTTAACGAAATTTTACATCTAGTGAATAGAGCAATTGAACATAAGTACTGGTTGGTGTTTGACCTCTAAATTTTACACTGAAGGACCTGTCGCATGGCCCTACCATTCGGTGTAATACTCCCCGAATTTCAAACCAAAGGTTTAGCTAAATTCAAACCTCAAATCTTTGTAATGTAGTGTCCCATTTTGTGTGTCTGAGTAACACGGTGCTGTGGTTCAGAAAGTATTCTTCCAATTTTGAGGGTTATAGCAACTTCGCAATGTCCTTGCGCTTTTCATTGTCGATGGAATCGATGTAACTCATGGTCGTCTTCATGGAGCTGTGCTTAAACTGGTCCATAATGACCTCAAGAGAAGCACCGCCCATCAAAAGTGCATAGGCGTGGGAGTGGCGGGCGGTATAGGTAGTGAGGGACTTCGACAATTCCAAGTTCCATCAGCAATTTGCTTGAGTCCAATGTTGATTCTACGAACAAATTCCTGCGTGTGCTTGTGCTGCTGCTCGGCGGATTGACCATCCTGAATGATTTCAAAGACGTATTTATTCGGAGCGGGGTTTTCGATACCGCGTCGGTGAATAACCTCCGTTAATGTGCGGGTTGATGACGGCGGTGATTTGCACCTGGTTGGCTTTGTTGGCGCGCTCCGTTTTCTTGCGCACAAACTGGATGACGCCTTCCTTCCAGTCGATGTCGCGCCACTTCAGGTGTACGATGTCTTTGATGTTGCATCCGTTGGCGTAGTATGAAAAAAGCCAAAAGTCACGAGCTAGCTCTTTGCGGGATCCAGGCTTTACAGCGAGGGCTTTGATTGCCTCGACTTCTGGTTTCATCAGCGCTCGCTTTTTATTCTGTGCCGCGGGAATTTGGTACTTGCCATGGGACTTTCTGCCAAAGGGATAGTACTCTTTAGCGAAGAGTCCGTTGGCGATTCCAAAGTTGATAACCGCCCGCAGCGACCGCAAGTATATACCGATGGTGTTTTGAGATTTGCCTTCCGTGCGCATGTGTGCTTCGTACTCTTCAAGGAACTCCGGTGTAAGGTCGTTCCATGCCAAATTTTTGGAAAAGGACAAAAGGCTGTTCAATGCGCACTGATAACTCGAGGTAGTGGACGCTCTTCCGCCGCGTCGTAAATCGTCAATGTATACATTGAATATCCCCTGAAAGGACTTGGCTGAGACCGACGAGACTGCCTTGTTTTTCCAGCGTGCATCAAAGGCATGAAAGCTAAATGGATGAATCGATTCGGTGATTTCAATAGCCCTCCCTTCAGTCTCCCGCACCGTGTGAAACACCTCGCGCTGGGTTTTGGACATCCGCTGCCCCAATTGGATTTTCTCCCAATCTTCTTTAGAAACACCGGCTACCTCAAGGGGGTAGTATCGCTGCTTCCTCGCAAAGGTCACTCTCAGCTTAATGGGATAGGTGGGGGCAAGTGAATCTTGGTTCTTGACTAAGGCCCGGCGGGTGTCCAATACTACCTTAACTGCTAAAGTGCTCATGGGTGAAAATTAGCATACAATTTGCATACAAAAGTAGCGCAAACGACCACAAACATCAAAAAGCAATCATGATGGGATTTTATTAAACCACTGATAATCAGAGATTTTAGTTTATTCTTGGTTGTCGTCAAATGTCTGTGTTTGCTATTTGTTTACGACTGTTAATCAGAGG
>DFSJ01000156.1 GCA_002378585.1 Flavobacteriaceae bacterium UBA3440
ATCAAAACAGCTAAACTGGAAACATCCTTGGAGTTTCTAGAGAAGCAACGCCTTGAAGATGCCGCCCTAGTGAAAGCCAAAGAAGCTCAATACAAAACTGAGTTTGAGCATTTGGCCCAAAAAGTTCTACAGCAAACCAGTCAGCAATTTACGCTCCACAACAAAGAGCAAATGAATTCCATCTTGGATCCCCTGAAGGAAAAAATCATCGGTTTTGAAAAAAAGGTGGAGGACAGCCAAAAGGAAAATGTAGGATTGGGGGCAAAACTAGAAGAACAGCTCAAACAACTTTACCTGGCCAACCAACAAATGTCACAGGAAGCACAAAACTTGACCAAAGCACTCAAAGGGGACAGCAAAACACAGGGAAATTGGGGTGAAATGGTCTTGGAACGCGTTTTGGAAAAATCGGGATTAGAGCGAGGTCGGGAATATGAGGTACAACAATCATTCACGGCTAGTGATGGTCAAAAACAAATGCCTGATGTGGTGATATACATGCCCCAAGGCAAGAAACTTATCGTCGATTCAAAAGTATCCTTAACCGATTATGAGCGATACGTCAACGCAGATACAGAACAAGAACGCGCCCTACATTTAAAAAATCACATCAATTCGCTCAAAAAACACATCGATCAACTTTCAGCCAAACGCTATGAGGACCTCTATGAAATGGAAAGTCCTGACTTTGTCCTGCTTTTTGTTCCGGTAGAGTCCGCATTTGCCACAGCGATCAATGAAGAACACGAGCTGTACAGCAAAGCATTTGACAAAAATATTGTGGTGGTCACCCCCTCTACCCTTTTGGCTACACTACGCACAGTAGAAACTATGTGGACCAATGAAAAACAGCGCAAAAACGCTTTGGAAATCGCCCAACAAGCCGGTTCCCTATACGATAAGTTTCAAGGATTGTTGGAAGACCTCAAAGGGATCGGCAGTCGTCTGGAAAACGCCAAAATATTTTATGATGGCGCGATGAATAAATTGTCTACCGGCAAAGGAAATTTAGTAGGCGGGGTTGAAAAACTCAAACAAATGGGAGCTAAAGCCAAAAAGGCCTTGCCCGATGCTTGGGCGGCGCGTGCACTAGACCCAGAAGAAAATGAAGCATAAAAAAAGGCCCGATATAATCGGGCCTTTTTTATGATGGATGATTTACTTGCTCAGATACATTTTTCTTCTAGCGTATAAATCATAGAAGGCATCATCTTTAAGGCTGTCGATAAATAAGATGCTTTCCCCAGTACTCTTCATCTCAGGCCCTAGGTTTTTGTTGACGTTAGGGAATTTCTCAAAAGAGAATACAGGTTGCTTAATCGCATAGCCTTCTAGTTGAGGATTAAACTTAAAGTCCTTGACTTTTTTGGCGCCCAACATGACCTTGGTCGCGTAATTTACATAAGGTTCCTTGTAAGACTTGGCGATAAAAGGTACTGTTCTGGAAGCACGGGGATTGGCCTCAATGATGTAGACCACCTCGTCCTTAATCGCAAACTGAATATTGATTAATCCAACAGTATTTAAAGCCAATGCAATTTTCTTGGTGTGGTCTTTGATCTGCTGCATCACCAATTCCCCTAAGTTAAACGGCGGAAGGGTGGCGTTTGAATCTCCAGAGTGTATACCACAAGGCTCGATGTGCTCCATGATACCGATGATATACACATCCTCCCCATCGCAAATGGCATCTGCTTCCGCTTCAATGGCCCCATCTAAATAATGGTCTAACAACAATTTGTTGTTTGGTATTTTTCGCAATAAATCAACTACGTGTTCTTCGAGTTCCTGTTTGTTGATGACAATCTTCATGCCCTGGCCTCCAAGCACATAGGATGGACGTACCAATAAGGGAAAATTGAGATGATCGCTTAAAGCGAGTGCCTCATCGGCGGTCTCTGCAACGCCAAACTCTGGGAAAGGAATGTTGTTCTCGCGCAATAAATTGGAGAAACTTCCTCGATCCTCGGCTAAATCAAGTGCTTTAAAGCTGGTGCCTATGATTTTGATGCCATACTTATCAAGCTTTTCAGCTAGTTTAAGCGCTGTCTGACCTCCGAGTTGAACAATAACACCTACTGGATTTTCATGTTTGATGATGTCGTATATGTGCTCCCAGAACACCGGCTCAAAGTACAATTTGTCCGCTGTATCAAAGTCGGTGGATACTGTCTCAGGATTGCAGTTGATCATGATGGACTCATAACCGCACTCTGCTGCAGCAAGAACTCCATGCACACAGCAATAATCAAATTCAATTCCTTGGCCGATGCGGTTTGGCCCGGAGCCAAGAACAACCACTTTTTTTCTATCTGAAACTTCAGAATCATTGGCCACATAACGAGTACCATCAGGTCGTTCCACCTCTGACTCAAATGTCGAATAGTAATAAGGTGTCTGGGCTTTAAATTCAGCGGCACAGGTGTCCACCAACTTGTACACCCTTTTAATATTCATAGCTTCACGCAGTTGATAAACCTCGCTTTCAAGACAACCCAACATATGGGCTATCTGTCTATCGGCAAATCCTTTTTGCTTGGCCTCCAGCAACATATCCTTAGGCAGTGTAGCTAGCTTGAACTGATTGATCTGTTTTTCCAGTTGATATAACTCCTCGTACTGGCGTAAAAACCATAGATCGATTTTAGTAATCTCATGTATTCTTGCCAAGGGAATACCCATTTGAATGGCATCGTAAATCACGAAAACTCGATCCCAACTCGCTACGGTTAATTTCTGAATAATCTGTTCGTAATTGGTATATCCTTTACCATCAGCTCCCAAACCATTTCTTTTGATTTCTAGGGACTGAGTGGCTTTGTGTAGCGCCTCTTGAAAGGAACGTCCTATTCCCATGACCTCTCCAACTGACTTCATCTGTAGGCCCAAACTTCGGTCAGACCCTTCAAATTTGTCAAAATTCCATCGAGGTATTTTTACAATGACGTAATCCAAAGTAGGCTCAAAATAAGCAGAAGTAGATTTGGTGATTTGATTGAACAATTCATCTAGGTGATACCCAATTGCGAGTTTGGCCGCGATTTTAGCAATGGGATAACCTGTTGCTTTTGAGGCCAATGCGGATGATCTAGATACCCTTGGGTTAATTTCAATAGCGATGATATCTTCCTTTTCATCTGGGCTTACTGCAAACTGTACGTTACAACCACCGGCAAAATCACCAATACTGCGCATCATTTTAATCGCCATATCCCTCATGCGCTGAAAAGTGCGGTCAGAGAGGGTCATTGCGGGAGCTACAGTAATTGAATCTCCGGTGTGTATGCCCATAGGATCCATATTCTCTATGGTACAAATAATCACTACGTTGTCGTTTTTATCCCTCAACAACTCCAACTCGTATTCTTTCCAGCCCATTAACGCCTTGTCAATCATCACCTCATGAATAGGTGATATTTCCAATCCTCGGCTGAGTAATTCATCAAAATCTTCGGGTTTGTACACGACAGCTGCACCTGCCCCTCCTAGGGTAAACGATGATCGGATTACCAAGGGAAAACCAAACTGTTGGGCGATCTCCTTACCCTTAAGAAAAGAGGTAGCCGTAGCTTGGGGAGCCATACCAATACCGATTTTAAGCATCAGTTTTCTAAACTTTTCTCTGTCCTCAGTAATATTAATCGCCTCGATATCTACCCCAATAATTTCAATGTTGAAATCGGACCAGATCCCTTTATCATCAGCTTCTATACACAAGTTTAGTGCCGTCTGTCCACCCATGGTAGGCAAAACAGCATCAATCTCCGGGTGCTTCTTTAAAATTTCAATGATAGAGGCCGTGTTCAATGGCTTAAGGTATATGTGATCCGCCATACTGGGATCAGTCATGATCGTAGCCGGATTGCTGTTGATCAAAATAGTCTTGATGCCATCCTCTCTCAAGGATCTCAAAGCTTGTGAACCAGAGTAATCAAACTCACAGGCCTGTCCAATAACTATCGGACCGGATCCGATCAACAATACGCACTTAATGTCTTTTCTTAATGGCATTTAACTCAGTTTTAATGGGGTAAGTTCAAAAAAAAAGGTGTTACTCAAAAAAGTAACACCTTAATATATTAAAAAATAAACAATCATTATTTCTTGTGTCTGCTTTCTGAAGATACAGTCAATTTCTTTCTTCCTTTAGCTCTTCTTCTAGCCAAAACTTTACGCCCGTTGGCAGATGCCATACGCTCTCTAAATCCGTGCTTATTTCTTCTTTTTCTTTTTGAAGGCTGATATGTTCTTTTCATCGAGCTAGATTTTATGCTGATTTGTTGTAAATAAGCCTAAGGCACTGCCGGCACAAAAGCTGGGCGCAAATATACAAAGAGTTTTCGCTTAGACAAGTCAATTTTAAAAAAATATTTTCAATGATTTTTCTTACTTTTGTTTTGCTTTTATAGGGCCAACAGGCCAAATTTTACGCCTCTATGTTCCACAAAAATATCAAACTAGCCCTTACCCTTCTGATCAACGCCTACGCTGTATATCAGTTTGTGGAAGGCGAGATAGGAAACGGTATCTTTTTGATCCTCTTTTCACTAATCTTTGTCTTTTTATACTTCAGAAATGAGTTTATTTTGCTGGCATTTCTCAGCATGCGTAAACAAGATCTTGCTGGAACTCAAAGGTGGCTGGACAAAATTAAAAATCCTTCAGCTTCATTGATCAAAAAACAAGAAGGATACTACAATTACCTTTTAGGAATTATCCATTCCCAAACCAATTTATCTATCGCTGAAAAACATTTTAAAAAAGCCTTACTATTTGGACTCACTATGTCTTACGACATAGCCATGGCTAAATTGAGTTTAGCTGGTATCGCCATGCAAAAAAGGCGTAAAGTGGAAGCGACAAAATTGCTTCAAGAAGCCAAAAAACTGGATAAACAACAGATGTTGTCAGACCAGATCAAAATGATGCAACAACAACTCAAGAAAATCTAACTCTGTGCTCGAAGAACGCCCCATACTGGACAATGAATTTCTCAGACAGTTTGAGTGTACTTATCAAGAACAAATGGTAGTGGTTGAGTATGCCCTACAAGAGAAAAAGATTTTTTTAACCAAGTTGATTCTTCCAGCTGCAGCCCCTCAAGATGATTGGATTACGGAGCTCATCGCAGATTTACTTAACATCATTGAAGAGAGACGACTGCGAGTTGTCCCCACGTGTAGTGAATTGAAGATTCTGTTTAAGAAAAATAAGAAGTTTCAACGAATGTTACCTGTAGGTATTCGTCTGTAAATGCTATGCTTCTTTTATATAGCTAGCCATCGCTAAACCATCCTCATCCAATTCTGTCAACTTCATAATTTTCAGTGTATTCACCCAATCAGGGTTCCAGGGATGTTTTACTTTGATGTAGTTTTCAGTGAACCCAAACATCCACCCTTGTTTGTTTTCATCTTCAAAAAGAACCGTCCTAGTGGAGCCTAAGTGCTTCTGATAAAATGCGTGACGCAACTTAACCGACAAGCCCCGGAGCATTTTACTGCGTTTTCTGCGCACATGCATGGGCACCACTGCAGACATGGATGCAGCTTCGGTATTTTCTCGTTCAGAATAAGTAAATACATGGAGGTAGGAAACATCCAGTGAAGCTAAGTATTGATAGGTTTCCAGAAAATCATCATCGGATTCACCGGGAAATCCAACAATCACATCAACACCTATACAAGCATCGGGCATCACTTGCCTTATCCGTGCTACGCGTTCGGTATACAGCCCAGTTAAGTACCTGCGTTTCATGTTCTTGAGCAATCGATCACTACCGCTCTGAAGGGGTATGTGGAAGTGAGGTACAAAACACTTGGCTTGGGCTACAAAATCAATCACTTCATTGCGCAGCAAATTGGGTTCTATAGAACTGATGCGTACCCGAGCAATCCCTTTGATCTTGTCAAGTGCCTGAACCAAATCAAAAAAAGTATGGCTGTGTTTTTTATTGCCCAACTCTCCTTTTCCATAATCCCCAATATTGACTCCAGTAAGCACGATCTCCTTGACACCTTGTGCGGAAATTTTTCGCGCATTTTCCAAGACATTTTCCAAGGCATCACTGCGCGAAATACCCCGGGCTAGCGGAATAGTACAGTAAGTGCACTTATAATCACAGCCATCTTGAACCTTTAAAAAAGCACGAGTTCGATCGCCAAGTGCATAACTACCTACATAAAAATCCGTTTCATCGATGTGACATGAATGCACCTCACCAAAATCATTTTTGGTCAAATCATTCAAATAAGCGGTCAAATTAAACTTTTCTTTAGCCCCCAACACTAAATCTACCCCATTTACAGCGGCCAATTCCTCTGGTTTCAACTGCGCATAACAACCCACAGCGGCTACAAAAGCATTTGGATTCAATCGCAGACAATCTTTGACCAATCCCTTGAACTTCTTGTCAGCCTGTTCGGTTACGGAGCACGTATTAATCACATATACGTCAGCTGTTTGATCAAAATCAACCGATTGAAAATGAGCTGCCTCCAGGCCCCGTTTAATGGTAGCCGTTTCAGAGAAGTTGAGTTTACACCCCAACGTGTGGAACGCCACTTTCTTTGGTGGTGCAGTTAATTCAGGCATTAACGCCTCCCATGGTCCTATAGTTGTGTTCATTTTCTATACACTTGTGTGGCTTCAAAGACAGATTTTAGCACCGTCCACTCTTGTGGTGATGGCTGCATCCCTCGACGTGCATACACGGCAGTCGTTGTCTCTACAAATCTGTCCCAACTAAAAGTGGTGCTTCCAGAAACTCCACCCCATGAAAACCCAGGAACAAAATTCTTGACAAAACCCCCGCCAAAAATAATGGCTCCTACACCAACTACTGTACCTGTATTAAACATGGTATTGATGGCAGACTTGGCGTGGTCACCCATCATCAACCCACAAAATTGCAGGCCTGTTTGAGCAAATCTCTCCGTCGCATAATCCCAAAGTTTCACCGGGGCATAATTGTTTTTCAAATTAGATGTGTTGGTGTCAGCGCCTAGATTACACCAGGCTCCGAGTACAGAATTACCTAAAAAACCATCATGTGCTTTATTGGAATATCCCCATAAAATAGAATTAGAGACTTCCCCTCCCACCTTACAGTGAGGACCGATGGTGGTAGCCCCATAAATCTTGGCTCCCATTTTTAAAGTGGAATGTGCTCCAAGACTGAACGGACCACGCACCAGACAACCTTCCATGACTTCACTGTCAGCACCGATGTAGATCGGTCCCGTAGATGCATTGAGCACACTGGCATATACTTGGGCTCCCGGTTCCAGAAAAATATCTGT
>DFSJ01000110.1 GCA_002378585.1 Flavobacteriaceae bacterium UBA3440
ATGCGAATCACATACACACCAGCAGGGAGTGAAGAAACGTTGAGCTGTTCCCCCCTGAGGTTGGTCTGCAACACCGGTGCGCCAAATACATCAAACACTGTGATTTGTTTGGTCTTCGCCTGAGGGGTGCGGATATTCAACGTCCCATCTGATACGGGATTGGGGTACATATTTAAACCGGGAATCTCACCATCCACCGAGGTCTGCCCCATCAATAGTGAGGTCGCAAACAGTAGTATAAGCAGGGGCCAATACTTCATAAACAGGCTGGTTTTAAGTGAGTTGGACCGCTAAGATAAAAAAAATCCACTTCGAAGAAGTGGATTTTTTTGATTTGGTTTAGAACTTGATGTTGTAGGCCAAGTTAAATGACGTGCCCGGTTTAAATCTGGAAAAGTGGAGCTGTGGTTCGTCAAAGAACGTATAAAAACTTTCTCGTGTATCGGACAGCAGGTTGTCAACAGTTAATTTAAGTGTTTGGTTTTGGTCTTTGCCAAACCCTTTCTGCACACTCAAGTTTAAGCTGTGGAATGGTTCCGTGTACACATCGGGAACAATTCCAATCCCGACAACTTCCAAAGTTTTGCCTTGTACATTGTAAAACAACCCACCTTCTAAGGAAGATTTTTTGTGTTGGAAAGACAAGCCGCTGTTAATCATGTAAGGGGATTGGCCTTGAAGTACTCGGGTGTCGCTTACTTCTCGTCCCTCGGCAACAATCACACGCCCTTGGTATTCCGCATCGGACATTTTCTGTGTAGCCCTAATGATGGAAATGTTGGTGTTCAGGTTGAGTGTGAATGACTCCGTTTGAATGATGTTGTTGCGCACCTCAAATTCCGCACCTAACACAGAGGCGTCCTTGTTGTTGCGCCCAATCAATTGATTTGGCTCATTTAAGTTTACCGCATTAATTTCAATAGGGTCTTTGAATAACTTGGCAAAAGCGCTGACAGCAAAAAAGTTACCGGACTCACCGTATTGTTCAAAACGAACATCCATGTTATCGATATACGAGGGCTTTAGATCTGGATTTCCCAAGAAGAAACGCTCAGTAATCGGGTCGTATAGCGTAATGGCTGAAGCCTCTTTAAACGATGGTCTAGCCGTGGTCTTAGCATAGGACAAACGGATGTTTTGGTCTTCCTGTGGGGAGTAAATCAAATTGGCTGACGGAAAGAAATCCTTTTTGTCAATAAACGTCGCGTTGTTGTAGACATCACCCACAAGGTTTTGGCCAGTGTATTGAAGGGCAAATGATTCAAAACGAACACCCAACACCGCTTTAAACAAGGCGCTAAATCTGATCTCATCGGAGAGATACGCCGACTTATTGGCACTCGTTGACTGGTATTGATTGGATATTTGGTAATTACCCACTACGTAAGACCCTTGGTCTGTAGCTGGTGTCCATACATTATTGGTGCCCAAGATTTGATTGGCATCTCCGCCAAATCTGTTGGCATCTCCTTTGAATCCAATGGTGTAGTTGAATGTGTTGAAATCCCTGCTTTTATCGGTGTACCCAATACCCAGTTTGGTTTTGTGCTCTTTGCTGCCCAATTTCCAATCTTTGGTATAGTCAATTCTTCCTGTGAGCACATTTTCATCTAGATTTCTCCAAAAACGGGTCGGAAAGTTGGTGGTGTTTGAACTCAATGAAAAATAGCTTTTGTTTTCATCGGTTTGAAATACCGTTCTTCTAAAGTCTTTGTCAGCTACAGTGGCCATGGTGTAGGAAACTTTCCACTCCAACTGATCGCCTTTATCCCCGATACTGTGTTTTCCTGAAAGGGGAATGGACGTGATGTTTCGCTCGGTGTAGGTCAATAACTCCCCGGTCCCTAGGTAAGGGTTTTCAATAAAGTCCTCATAGTCTGCTTGTATCGCATTAGACTCGCCATTTTGCAAATACAACGCATTGAGTTTGTACTTGGAGCGCTGTGTTTTGTAGGATATTCCCGCTAGTCCACTCATCAATACATTTTCAGTACCCGCCTTTCCTTGTTGACTGAAAAAAGGCTCTAGTTTCTGAAATTGATTGATGGCGCTTCCGTTGAAGAAATCCTCATAAAAAGTGGTTTCGTACTTATACCCCAAAGAGGCGATAAATCCAATACTGTGGCCATTTTCAAGATTGTATTGATTGCTGGCGGTTCCCCCTAAGGAGAAGTTCATTTGGTTGGATACATCTTTAGCGCCCATTCTTTGGGTGAAACTACGGGTAAGTCCCGGCAGTAAAGCACTTTCCGGATTGTTTTTAATGGCATTGGGGATGTTGGTTTGCGGATCTAAGGGCAGATCTCTGTATCCATCGTCAAAACCAAGATAGTCAGTGTTGCTTCTTCGGTCCCTGATGTAATTAGGATTGAAGTGCATGCTCGGATTATAGTTTACCGATGCGTTGATGGTGTATTCAGGTACTGCGGAAAAGTCTTTGGTAACTATGTCCACAACCCCACCTGAAAAGTCGGCTGGCAAATCCGCACTAGCTGACTTGCTGACCAAGATGTTTTCGATCAGGTTTGTGGGAAAAATATCCATTTGCAGGGTGTTTTTGTCCGGATCTAGTCCAGGCACTTCAAGGCCGTTGAGCAGTGTTTTTGAATACCTGTCTCCCAGACCCCTAACATATACGTATTTGCCTCCTTGAATAGATACACCAGGCACTCGTTTGATCGCACCAGCTAAATCGCTGTCCCCTACTTTTTTAATGCTCTGTGCCGATAAACCATCCATCAGGTTGACCGATCTTTTTTGAACGTTTAAGATGGCTGTTTCAGAGTTTTGGCGCGCTGAGGTGACTACCACCACTTCATCCAGTTGATTGGAGGTAGGTTGTAAGACAACATCTATTTCTGTCAGTTTACCAGCCGTCATGACTACTCCACTGATTTCTTTGGTTTCATATCCCAAATAGAAAAACTGAAGGGTGTATGTTCCTTCAGGCACGTCCAAGGTGTATTTGCCTTCAAAGTCAGAAGTGGTACCCTGACTGGTGCCCTTCACCACGACATTGGCAAAGGCCAACGGCTCATTATATTCCCCATCGATAATCGTTCCCGTGAGCTTTTGAGCTTGGGTTAATGAGCTGAAAATTAAGGCAATAAGTAATAAATAATGTCTCATAAAAATAGTTTGCCCGAAGGGTTTAAATCTTCGGGCAAACGTACCATGGCAATGTAAAGGGAACATTAATCCATTATTACTAATAAGTCAAGATTTTACTTATTTATTGGCATACCAAGTCCAGTTGTCAAATGGGGTAGCATTGGCCCCAGTTCCAGTTGCTTGACTGGCCAGTATTTGACCCCATGTAGCGAAATCAGTGACATGAGTGTTGGCGCCTAATACTGTGGCTTCCGTATCAGCCGTGATAAAGTCGATGTTTTCAAAGGTCAGTTTAACAGCTACTGGTGCAGTGGCAGCTCCACCATAAGTAGAAGCGTTGATCGTTTTTATAGATCTTCCTGCAGGGAAGCCTTTGAATACGATGTTTCTATTGTGTCCAGTGGCCCCGGACTTCCAATCAGCGTATCTGTTTTTTCCAGAAGCCGCTGTAGC
>DFSJ01000056.1:0-473 GCA_002378585.1 Flavobacteriaceae bacterium UBA3440
AGTCAAGGGACAGAGAAGCCTGATCGTGAAGCCGATTATACCTGGGTGCATTTTGCGATTGAAGCACCAGAAAGTCAATCCGGCGACAAAATTTATTTGATCGGTGGATTTAATCAATTTCAGACGAGACCTGAGTATGAACTTTCCTTTAACCCGGGTAGCCAACGCTACGAAGGGGCCTTTTTGTTCAAGCAAGGATTTTATAATTATGGATATGCCCTGGTAGATGCCTTGGGCAAAAAAAGCGAAGAGGCCGTTGATGGAAGTTTCCACCTCACGGAGAATCAATATACCCTGTTGGTGTATTTCAGACCACTTGGCGCAGTCGCCGATCAACTGATTGGAATCAGTTCTGTTCAAGGAACTGCTATAGACCCTTAAGCAAGGGGCTCAAGCTATAAATCATGGAATAAACTATATTTGCTCCTTAAAATTACGATGATGTCAAACGCATATTTTACGATCCCAACCCC
>DFSJ01000056.1:826-9560 GCA_002378585.1 Flavobacteriaceae bacterium UBA3440
CAATACAAAAAATATTTTGAGGGTCACGCCGATATACCCATGTATATTGGAGGAGCTGAAGTAAGAACGAACAATACGCGAAACATAACCCCTCCGCATGATCACCAACACGTAGTAGGCCACTACCACTTAGCTGACGAAGCTATTGTCGACCAAGCTATTTCCAACGCTTTGGCCTCTAGAAAAGCATGGGCAGATACGCCTTGGGAACACAGAGCTGCCGTGTTTTTAAAAGCAGCTGATCTACTAGCTGGCCCCTACCGAGCAAAGATCAATGCAGCTACGATGATCGCACAATCAAAAACAGTCCACCAAGCAGAAATTGATGCAGCGTGTGAGTTTATTGACTTTTTGAGATTTAACGCTTATTTCATGACCCAAATATACCGGGATCAACCAGTATCTAGCCCTGGAATATGGAATCGAGTTGAGTACCGACCGCTAGAGGGTTTCGTCTATGCCATTACCCCGTTTAACTTTACGGCCATCGCTGGAAACCTACCTGCCAGTGCTGCTTTGATGGGGAATGTTGTGCTTTGGAAGCCATCTGACCACCAAATATTTTCCGCTCAAGTCATCAATGAAGTATTTCGCAAAGCAGGCTTACCTGAAGGGGTCATCAATGTAGTTTATGGCGATGCAGCCATGGTGACCAAAAAAGTATTGGAACACCCAGATTTTGCCGGATTACACTTTACCGGGTCTACCCAAGTATTCAAATCTCTTTGGAAACAAATCGGCAACAACATAGAAAAATACAAGACGTATCCCCGCATCGTTGGAGAAACAGGAGGTAAGGACTTTATCATCGCCCACCCTTCTGCACCCGCCAAACAGGTAGCTACTGCCATTGTCCGTGGTGCTTTTGAGCTTCAAGGACAAAAATGTTCAGCGGCTTCAAGGGTATATTTGCCGGAGTCTTCCTCTGAAGAAATACTCGAATTGGTCAAAAAAGATTTAGCCAGCATCAAAGCCCCTGGTAGCCCAGAGGACATGGGCTGTTTCGTTACTGCGGTCATTCACGAAGGTGCATTTGACAAATTGGCTGCGGTGATTGATTCCGCCAAAAATGATCCCGAAATAGAGATCGTTGCCGGAGGTGGATACGACAAATCAAAAGGATATTTCATTCAACCTACGGTATTGGTGACCAAAAATCCAAAACACACCCACATGGAAAGTGAGTACTTTGGGCCCATTGTTACGGTATATATCTATCCAGACCATCTTTGGGAGGATACGCTTAGCCTAGTGGACCAAACTTCTCAATACGCACTCACAGGAGCCGTGCTAGCGGAAGACAGATACGCCTTGGTACAAGCGACCAAAGCTTTAGAAAATTGTGCTGGAAACTTTTACATCAACGATAAGCCTACTGGTGCTGTAGTGGGGCAACAACCTTTTGGAGGGGCACGAGGCTCTGGAACCAACGACAAAGCAGGTTCAGCTCAAAATCTTTTGCGTTGGGTTTCCCCGCGATTGATCAAGGAAACGCTTATCGCGCCTGAGGACTACCGCTATCCATTTTTGGGATAGGTTTTACACCTTGTATTTTTGAGGTAGATACACCAATTTTTTGGTTTCAAAAAATGGGTCAGTAAACCATTGGGTTAAATCGTAGATCTCTACGGTTTTGTAGCCTGCTAATTCTTCGGTTAAATCCCCTCCCTTGAGGTAGAGAATACCGTTTTTTATCGAGTGTTTGCTGACCTTATCTACTTTTCCTTTGACCCAATGAGTAAACGTAGGCATGGCGGCTACTGCCCTACTGACCAAAAAATCAAAAGTTCCCTTTACTTCCTCAACGCGGCAATTTTTTGTCCTCACATTGGTTAGGCCCAACCCTTGGACTACCTCATCGACCACTTTTATTTTTTTTCCAATGGCATCAACCAGGGTAAACTGTACCTCGGGAAAAAGTATGGCCAATGGAATGCCTGGAAAGCCTCCGCCAGTGCCAACATCCATCACTCGAGTACCCGGCAAAAATTGTATGAATTTTGCTATGGCCAAACTGTGCAGCACATGCCTGAGGTACAACTCATCGATATCTTTTCGAGAAACTACGTTGATCTTTAAATTCCAGTCTTGATACAAGACTGCTAATTGCTCAAACTGTGTTCTCTGTTGCTCAGTTAGGTCAGTAAATTGATCAAAAATCAATGAGGCATCCATGGGTATATTTTGTGCAAAAATACCATATCCATCAAGATTTTTCATTTTTTTGTTTTTTTTGGGAAACATACGCAATGACTGAGCTGAGCTTTGCGTTATCTTTACGACTTTAATCATTCTACATGTCTAAAACTACAGTACGTTTTGCGCGAAAAGACCCAAAAGACTTTTTTAAAACTCTTAATACTCGGGTCAACGAATACTTCAAAGAAAAAAACATTCCAAAAACAGGAAACTGGGCATTACACCTAAAAACAGCGGTCATGTTTACCTTGTTTTTGGCCCCATACTTCTTGATACTCAGCCTTCCATTGCCCGGTTGGGCGCAATTACTCGGTGCAGTAATCATCGGAGTAGGTATGGCAGGAGTAGGCATGAATGTGATGCATGATGGAAACCATAATGCTTATTCATCTAAATCATGGGTGAATAAAATCATGGGAAGCAGTATCTATATCCTAGCGGGAAATGTATACAATTGGCAAGTACAACACAATGTACTTCACCATACCTACACCAATATACACGAACATGATGAAGATTTGGAAGCGGGTCGTATTTTGCGTTTCTCCCAACATGCTGAGTGGAGAAAACACCACAAATACCAACATATTTACTCGGTTTTACTCTATGGGTTATTGACCTTTAATTGGGCGCTGACCACCGATTTCACCCAAATGTATCGCTACTTGAAGCGCGGACTATCCTATGGGAAATTTCCTAAGCCTCTTTGGAATTGGAGTACCCTAGTGGTGACTAAAATTATTTATTTCAGCATCTGGTTGGTCATTCCCATGGTGTTTTTGGACACCCCGTGGTACATGATACTGCTTGGGTTTTTTGTAATGCACTACGTAGCAGGTTTAATCCTGAGTATGGTTTTTCAGTTGGCACACGTGATTGATCAAGCAGACACGCCTCTACCTGATCAAACCGGAACTATGAAAAACACTTGGGCAATACATCAATTGTATACGACGGTTAATTTCGGACGGACTAATCGTTTGATGAATTGGTTTACGGGAGGACTTAACCACCAAGTTGAACACCACATTTTTCCCAACATCAGCCATATACATTACACAAAAATTTCAAAAATTGTGAAAGAGACGGCCAAGGAGTTTAATTTGCCCTACAACGAATACAAAACCACTAGAAAAGCCATAATTTCGCACTTCAAACACCTCAGGGACCTAGGAAAAAAACCAGCCTTGAACTATTAATTATTTATGAGTACCCAACACCTTACGGACAGAATCAATCATATGGCCGTGTCTGCGACATTGGCCATGGCAGCTAAAGCGAGAGAACTCAAACAAGAAGGACGAGATATTATCGGATTGAGTCTGGGAGAGCCTGACTTTAATGTGCCTGATTTCATTAAAGAAGCAGCCAAAAAGGCCATTGACGAAAATTGGAGCAGCTATTCCCCTGTGGACGGTTATGTTGAATTAAAGAAAGCCATTGCTGCCAAATTTAAACGAGACAATAACCTTACCTATGGTTTAGACCAAATAGTCGTATCTACTGGAGCAAAACAGTCGCTCTACAATGTAGCTATGGCGATGATTCAACAAGGTGATGAAGTGATTTTACCTGCCCCCTATTGGGTAAGTTACAGCGATATTGTTCAGCTAGCCGAAGGTGTACCTGTCGAAGTACCCACTTCACTGGACACGGATTTTAAAATGACTGCGTCACAATTGGAGGCGGCTATTACACCCAGAACCAAAATGCTGTGGTTTAGTTCGCCTTGTAATCCAAGTGGTTCTGTGTACAGCCAAGAAGAATTGGAATCTCTGGCTGAAGTACTGCGCAAACATCCAGGTATTTATGTGGTGTCTGATGAAATTTATGAGCACATCAATTTTACCGGGGAACATGTCAGCATTGCAGCCATAGAAGGAATGTACGAGCGTACGATTACGGTCAACGGAGTTTCCAAGGCATTTGCTATGACAGGTTGGCGTATAGGCTACATCGGCGCACCTGCGTGGATAGCTAAAGCGACAAACAAACTACAAGGACAAGTAACCTCAGGAGCCAATTCAATTGCACAGCGCGCTACTATTGCCGCTTTAGAAGCACCCAAATCAAGCATTCAGTTCATGATTGATGAGTTTCACAAAAGAAGAGACCTCATTTTGGGATTGATGGCGGAAATCCCTGGATTTAAACTCAACGTACCCGAGGGTGCTTTTTATGTATTTCCAGATGTCTCTGACTACTTTGGTCGCACCATCCAAGGGGTTAAGATTGAAAACGCCAACGACTTTGCCTTGTTTTTATTGGATAAAGCTAACGTGGCTACCGTAACCGGAGAGGCTTTTGGCAATAATGACTGTATTCGAATTTCTTATGCAGCCTCTGAATCTGAAATCAAAGAAGCGATGTCGCGAATTAAAGCAGCGGTTTTGGCTTAATCACCTAACGACTTACAACCTTAAAAAAAAAGCGCTCATCTGAGCGCTTTTTTTTTATTTCAACTTATTGTTGAGCAATCTTTGAATGTCTTCGTTGTGTCCGTAGACCACCAAAACATCATCTTTGTTGAGCATGGTGTTGGGTGTGGCTACGCCTTGTACATACTCTTGGGTGATTTTTTTACCTACCCGAGTGGCTATTTCAGATTTCTTGATGGTGGTTAAGACAATCAAGTTATAATTTTTGCGTATGTGTACATCCTTGATGGTTTGCCCCACGAACTCCTCAGGGACATTGGCTTCAACGATGCTGTAGTCACTGCTCAGCTCGAAGGAGTCAATCACGTTTTTCATACATAATTTCTTGGCCCAGCGCTCAGCTGTTTCCTCTTCAGGGTGAACGATTTCATCTACGCCAATGGCATGCAACACCTTCTCGTGCAATGGATTAATCGCTCGACTGATCAATCTTTTTACGCCAAAATTTTTAAAAAGTGCCGTGGCCATCACATTAGCTCCTTGGTTTTCTCCAATCGCGACAATAACTACGTCCGTTTGCTTTAAGGGTAGGCCAGAAACCGTTGATTCATCGGTAGCATCCAGGCAAATCGTGTGAGAAATTCGTTCCTTAAAATTTTCTACTTTGGTAATGCTCGTATCAATACCGATGACTTCATTGCCCTGAGCTGTGAGTTTTTCAGAGAGCGATGCGCCAAAATTTCCAAGTCCGATAACAATATATTTCATAGGAATCGTTTAGTTGATGGTGATTTCTTGGTTCGGGTACTGATAGTTGATTTGTTTTACTTTTTTAAATACGGCAATCAACACAGAGAGCATGCCTACCCGACCGACAAACATCACTCCAATGATGACCAATTTACTCATATCTGATAAATAGGGTGTAATTCCCAAACTCAGTCCCACTGTACTATAGGCAGAAAAACTCTCAAAGGCTACATCGATGAGCTCTTTCTCCGCATCAAAAATGGAAATCAAAAACACAGAGGCCCCAATGACAATCAAAGAAAGCGAAATAATGGCATATGAACGGTGTATGGACATCGATGATATTTGCCTTCTAAATACCTCAATCCTTGTTTTACCTTTGGCCAATGACAATAGATTAAGGGTGGCAATCGCCAGTGTGCTGGTTTTAATCCCCCCACCTGTAGAGGAAGGAGAGGCGCCAACCCACATCAAGAAAAACACCATCATAATCGTCGAAAACTGTAGACTATTCAGGTCTATGGCATTAAACCCTGCGGTTCTGGGGGTAGTCGCTTGAAATAGGGCGGATACTATTTTCCCTATCCCTTGGTGACCTTGCAAAGAGTGGTTGTACTCAGTAGCTAAAATGGTTAAAAAGCCAAACACAGTCAACGCAGAAGTGGTGATCAGAGTAATGCGGCTATTGAGTGTTAATACCCAGGGGCGATAGGTATCTATGTGTTTAAAGGAGTAGAATACGCGACGAATGCTGTACTTGACATAATCCACAATATTGGAAACAATGGGAAAACCTAATCCTCCAATGATAAATGTAAGCATCACAATCATTTGTAGCGGATAATTTAAATAAAATCCTGTTTCGTATAGATTACCCGTAAGTGTAGAAAAGCCTGCGTTGCAAAAGGCAGATATCGCGTGAAAAACAGCAAAAAACAAATGATCAAAAGCTGAAGAAAACAGTCCTGGTGAAACACTGAAATAGATCAGTACACCAGCGATAAACTCAATAGTAAACGTAATAATCAAAATTCGCTTCAGGGTCGTGAATACCTCACTTAACTTTTGAGTCGAGGTGATATCGTTCAAGGCCAGTTGATTTTCATAGGTACTCCCTCCCTTGAAGAAATAACTAAAATAACTGGCAAATGTTAAGATCCCTATCCCCCCGATCTGAATCAACACCATGATAATAGTCTGTCCAAAAAGGGTAAAGTGGGTGGCCGTATCCACCACGATAAGCCCCGTAACGCATACCGCACTGGTAGAAGTAAATAGAGCATCGATAAAACCAATACCCTCATAGGTGGCGTTCGGGAGCATGAGAAAGAGTGTGCCCACCAAAATGATCGACAGAAAACTGAGAATAAATAGCTGTGCAGGATTGAACTGCGCTCTTTTATAATTGATGTCGCGTTCCGAGAATTCTCGGACAAACACAAAAACTACCATGAGTTTTACCCACCAAACCTTACCGAATAGGTTGTTAAATGGCAAAATTTGTAATTCAACCAACTCGTGATAAAACACACTGAGCAATGAAAGTAAATACAACAGATCGAATACCCATACTTTGGCTTGAGCTGGTCTAAATCGGTTGAGGTAGCGGGCCATTAAGGAGACAAAACCAAAAAATACCACCAACAAATAAATAACTTCAATGGCAGACTGTACCACAAAGCTTTTGTCAAATCCAAAGTCAGTAAAGAAGACCATTAGGCCCAAAAGACTGAGCCAGAAGGCCCAAGTATGCAACATTTTTGTCTGCATCGAACGGTATACGTTAGGAAACCAATGCCATTAATCGCTGGTTTTCAAGGACCAAAATTATAGATTTAATCATTACCGAGGGTCAATGAGGAGCAAAAACACGTTATGGTGTATCTTTGAAAAAAAAATTTACATGTCAACTGAAGTCAAACCATACAAAGATTCCGACCTGTCTAAAAAGAATCAGGTTACCCAAATGTTTGATACTATTGCCGGAGAATACGATCAACTCAATCGTGTTATTTCGATGGGTATCGACTTGAAATGGCGTAAAAAGGTGATTGCTTTGGTCAAAGAACACCAACCTGAACGCGTTCTGGATGTGGCGACTGGAACCGGAGACTTGGCTGTTGCTTTAGTAGAAACTGGCGCTAAAAAAGTAGTAGGACTGGACTTGTCACCTGGGATGTTGGCGCTTGGTGTTGAAAAAGTCGCCAAACATCAACTCAGTGATCAAGTGGACATGGTTTTAGGAGATTCGGAAGCGTTGCCCTTTGATGCTGACTCGTTTGATGCGGCCACAGTAGCTTTTGGAGTGAGAAATTTTGAGCACCTTAATCAAGGACTCAGCGAACTATTTAGGGTGATGAAACCCGGGGGGCTGTTGGTCGTTTTAGAAACTTCAGTTCCGGAGCGATTCCCAGCAAAACAGGGCTACCAAGTGTACAGCAATTATCTGCTCCCACTGATCGGTCGAATATTTTCAAAAGACAGATCTGCTTATAAATACCTGTCTGAATCCGCTGCAAAATTTCCTTGTGGCAAAAAATTCAATGCCCTTTTGGAAGGGGTTGGTTTCAGCAGTGTAACAGACTTACCCCAAACTTTGGGGGTAGCCACCATATATACAGCCATTAAACCTGTGTAGTATGCGTATTCACCCACTTTTTCTATTACTACCTTTTTGTTGGATGGGCGCTGTTCAAGCTCAGTTCAGCGATGATCGAGTTAAAAACATCCCTACAGAGGACGACAAAAAAGTCAACTGGGGGTATTTATTGGGGTTAAATCGGTACGGATTTGCCGTGGAATACGAGGCTGTTGCAGGGCCTACTGATCAGGTAGTGGTTGCGGAACAAACCGGCTTTCAAGTAGGTTTAATAGGCGAATACCGCCTAAACAACTTTAGCGACCTGAGGTTGGAACCGGCTTTGGTGATCACCAGCCGTACCTTAGAAAACCTACCCGACAGTCCGCAAGCTAAATCTACCTACATCAACCTGCCTGTATTGATGAAGGTGAGCACCTTGAGATTTGCCAATGTGAAACCGTATATAGTTGCTGGGCCTTCTGTGTCGATCAACCTAAACAGTCAAGAAAACACAGAACCAGATGTCAATGTGTTAAAGACTAAAACGTTTAACTACGGCTATGAGTTGGGCATTGGAGTCGACCTGTATATGCCGTATTTTAAGTTTAGTCCCTCAATACGTGGTGTTTTTGGCCAATCCAATGAACTGGTTACTGATCTACCAAACGTTCAAGGCATCTACACCAGAGGGGTGTTTTTGATGCTTACCTTTGAATAGCTATCTTTTTTAAGGGTGACGCAAAGCCCCCAAACACAGACCTGTAGCCATAGCCACATTTAAGCTTTCTGCGGCAGGGTGCCCAGTGGCCGGAATGGTGATTTGGTG
>DFSJ01000060.1:0-1683 GCA_002378585.1 Flavobacteriaceae bacterium UBA3440
TTTACCGGAAAGATGTCCGACCATTTTCCCAAGAAGGCCATGTTGTTTTGGGGTATGGTGCTCCAAGCAGGCGCTATTCTTTTCATCCCGTTTGCCAATCAGTACGCTACTTTAGGCTTGCTTTCTGGGCTTTTGGGCTTGGGAACAGCACTTGTTTACCCTACATTTTTGTCTGCTATCGCCCAAGAAACCTCACCCAATCAACGGGCAGAAAGTATCGGAGTTTTTAGACTTTGGCGAGACAGTGGATACGTTTTTGGGGCGTTGATCTCTGGATTGGTCGCAGATTATTTTGGCATTACCCCAGCGGTTTTACTCATCGGTTTGTTGACCCTGTTATCCGCAGGTGTGATCCAGTATAGAATGCCTCGAAAAGTTGACTGAATTGAGGGTCAATGTGTGCTGGGGTCTGGAATAACAGGTGGATTTGCCTTATCTTCACGTCATGAAAACACAGAATTTTAAGAACCACACCCAGACCGTGTTTGGATTCCACGGCGTATTATTTTTTTTATATGTAGTTTTTGCTCTGGGAGCATTTAACTATTGGTATAGATCATCAGCAGATAACTTCTATCTCGCTTCGCTCTTGCTTTTTTTACTTCCTATTTTATTGCTGGTTTTTTGGTACATGAGGATATTTGCCTTAAAGGCCCAAGACCGTGCCATCCGCGCAGAAGAGCGTTTTCGTTATTTTATGATGACCCAAAAAGATTTGCCGAGCGATCTGAGGTTATCTCAGATTATAGCCCTGCGCTTTGCCAGTGACGAGGAGTTTGTCGATCTGGTGGAAAAGGCAAGAGCTGAAAAATTACCTGCGAAAGAGATCAAAGCACTGATTAAAAACTGGAAAGGCGACTACCATAGAGTATAAAAATGACCAATGGACAGGGTAATTGTTCGGTAGTTTGGTTCAAGCGAGATTTGCGGCTGAGGGACCATGCACCGTTAACTGCCGCGCTAGCTTCGGGACATTCTGTTTTGATGGTTTATTTATTTGAGCCTGAATTGATGGATCAGCCGGATTGGTCTTTGCGCCACGGGCAGTTTGTGTACCAATCTATTATGGACCTCAATCGGCAATTGGCGGAGTACGGCACCTCAGTGTTGGTGGCCCAACAAGATGCCCTGACTTTTTTTCAAGAATTATCCAAGATGGTTGCCATCTCCGGTTTGTTCAGCCATCAAGAATCGGGCAATCACGCTTCTTATGATCGGGATAAAAAGTTGGCTCGCTGGCTGAGTGAACAGGGGGTTTCTTGGTATGAGTACCCCAGTAATGGGGTAGTGCGCGGACTAAAAGGAAGGATGAATTGGGCTGACCTTTGGAAAAAAACCATGAAATCCCCCCAAATCCATCCAGATTTATCGGGCTTAAGTATTATTTCACCTGAAGTACTTGCGTTGAATTGTGCGCCACAGACATTCGAGAGACTAGGGTTGACTCAAGTGGTTTCCGGATTTCAACCAGGCGGCGAGCGCTATGCCCATCAATACCTAGACAGTTTTTTGCGCGATCGGTATAAAGAATACGCGCGCTCTATTTCAAAACCTGAGGCCAGTAGAAAGTCATGTAGTCGATTGTCTCCCTACATCGCCTATGGAAATCTAAGCGTCCGTCAGGTGTATCAAGCCGTATTGGCGGCGCCAGTCTCCCTTAAGAGCCGGGCCATTCAGGGTTTT
>DFSJ01000060.1:2033-3773 GCA_002378585.1 Flavobacteriaceae bacterium UBA3440
CCCAGAACTCCTAGAAGCTTGGAAGCAAGGGAAAACAGGGGTTCCCTTAGTGGATGCCTGTATGCGGTGTTTGCGTGAAACAGGATATCTGAATTTCCGAATGCGGGCTTTAGTCGTGTCCTATGCGACCTTTAATCTCTGGCAAGACTGGCGCTTAGTCGCCCACCATCTGGCCCAAATGTTTCTGGATTATGAGCCTGGTATCCACTATCCCCAAATACATATGCAAGCGGGAATCACGGGAATCAATACCCTAAGGATCTACAACCCCATGGCCAATGCCCAAAAGCATGACCCCCAGGCCGAGTTTATCAAAAAGTGGGTGCCTGAACTCAGAGGTCTTCCACTAGGGTACGTTTTTGAGCCATGGAACATCAGCCCCATGGAGGAGATGATGTATGAATTTAAACGAGGAGTTGATTATCCAAATCCATGGGTAGATTTTGATGTCTCCCGAAAGAGAGCTGCTGATCTATTGTGGGGTTTGCGGGAGAGTCCCGAAGCAAAAAAAGAGGGCTTGCGCATTCTCAAACAGCATGTAAATCCCCGAGCATAAGGATTATTTGTATCTTGCTCTATATCCTAAAGCCATGAAAAAATACCTGTTAGTTATTGCACTAAGCGTGTTTGGTTGTGCTCAAGTTTGGGCACAAGACATTAGAAGCTTTAAGCCAGTGCGCGAATATTCCATCAATGCTTTTGATTTGATTGCCGCTGGAGCCATAGATCTCCAATACGAACGCTACCTGAATGACAAATCTTCGTATGGAGGTGCTTTGTTTGTGCGTCTTTCCGATGAAATGACGGACCATCTATTTTCCACCACAGCTTTTTATCGTCAGTATTTTGGCAAAGAAGCGTACAAAGGTTTTTTTATCGAAATGTTCGGTGCCTATCGAGTCAATGAAGATTACTACGATTATTATTACGATGATTTCTGTTTTGACTGTATGTATCAACCTGAGGTCCGCAATCAATCCGACTTTTCCTTGGGCTTTAGCGTGGGCAGTAAGCTGGTGTCTAACGACCGATTTGTGGCCCAGTTTTACCTAGGGGTGGGTAGACACCTGTTTAACAGTGCCATGAATGAACCGCTATATGCGCGCTTCGGCATCCATGTTGGTTTGAGAAATAGACCCTGATGAAGTATTTATTGTCTCTTATTGCTTTGTTGTTGGTCAGCTGTGGTGGGCCCATGTATGAGTCCGACACATCGCTGGATCAACTGCCTTTAATTCCCCGACCACAATCAGTGATTTCTGAACTTGGTGGATTTGGTTACGGTGCAAATCTCGAGGTAATTGCTGAAGATCAAGAACTTGCTGATTTAAAATCGTTTATTCCTGTTGAGTCGTCTTTAGAAAATTCCTCCGGGTCTCTTGTGTTGTCGCTGGGATTGAAACACCCGAGTCCAGAGGCCTATCGGTTAAGTATAAATCGTCAAGTGATCAGGATTCAAGGCGCCAGCCCCGCAGGCGTGTTTCGCGGAATACAAACCCTTCGGCAAATACTGGCCGCTTCCAACTCAGCTACCCAGCAAACCATTAAAGTTTTGCCTTTGGGTGTTATTGAGGATTGGCCTTCGTTGAGCTATAGAGGCACCATGTTGGATGTAGCTCGACATTTTTTTACCGTTGATGAGGTCAAGCAATACATCGACCAAATGGCCCAATACAAAATCAATACCCTTCACCTGCACCTGAGTGATGATCAAGGTTGGCGTATTGAAATAAAGGCTTA
>DFSJ01000036.1:0-563 GCA_002378585.1 Flavobacteriaceae bacterium UBA3440
GTAGACCAGAGTTTCACAGTAGATAAAGACGTTACTTGGGCTTCATCAGAATTGTTATCCTTATCCATGGAGGAAGCGCTGCAAAACAATGTGGATGTACTACAAGCCAAGGCCTTGCTCGCCCAAAACAAATACGATATTAAAATTGCCCAAGGAGGATATCTGCCTTCTGTAGGCTTGAATGGGGCTTACGGGTGGAATGAAAACCAAAACCCGCGCTCTGCATTTTTTCCAGGAACGATTAACGATAGCTACAGCCTTGGTTTAGGAGCTACCCTGACCTGGAATTTATTTGATGGAGGTCGCACCATTATACGGACCAACAATGCCCGGATTGCTCTGGAAAATCAAACGCTAGCCGAAAAGCAAACACTGTTGCAGATGGAACGAGATTTGCGCAATGCGAGACAAAACTATGAGAATGCGTTAGAGATCTATGAATTACAAAGCCTCCAAGTAACTACCGCACAAAATAATTTTGAACGAACTAAAGCTCTATACGCTCAGGGAAGCATTACCTCTGTGGAGTTTCGTCAGGCGCAGTTAAACTGGACCAACGCATT
>DFSJ01000036.1:797-2999 GCA_002378585.1 Flavobacteriaceae bacterium UBA3440
ATTCAACGCAGCAGAGCTAAGTATGACGCTAAACTAGCCGAAATGACTTGGCTCCGTTTATCGGGATCTTTGTTGCGCACAGCGCCCTAATCTGTTTTTTGGTTTCGTGTTTGCGGAATTATTTTAACTTTATGCGCAGATAGTTTACGCGTGTCCCCGGAATATATTCAATCAACTTTTAGCACCAAGGATTTAGCCCTGCTCAGTGGGATTAAAGCCCACACCATACGCATGTGGGAAAAACGCTATAATTTGTTTGATCCGGACCGCACGCAAACCAACATCCGCACCTACGACCTCAAAGAGTTAAAAAAGCTGCTTAACGTGGCTTATTTGGTCCGCCAAGGAGCCCGAATTTCCTCGGTAGCCGAGCTTACGGAAACCCAAATGCAAAAGCAGGTCGAAAAAGAGGTGGCCAAAAAACAATCCGGAGATTATCACCAAGAGGCACTATTGATGGCTACCTTAGGGTATGATGTAGCGGCCTTCCAAGGGGTGTTGAAAAAGCTTTTGCAGCAAGATTCCTTTGAGCAAGTTTATGGACAGATCCTTTTGCCTTTTATTCAAAATGTGGGCATGCTTTGGCATTCGGGTACCCTGGATTTGACACATGAACATTTTGCCACTCAGATGATTCAACGGCAACTGCTCTTGCATACCGCTGCTTTAGATGTGGTGCCAAAGCGCGCTGAAACACCATTTTTTATCTTGTTTCTTCCGGATAACGAGATTCATGCCTTGGGGCTAGAACTCGCCCAATACCTGATTTTAAAACGCGGTATGGATGTACTGATGTTGGGGCCCTCAGTTCCTCTAGATGGACTGACTAAGTTTACCACATCAGCCCAGAAAGTAGTCTTTCTCTCATTTTTTACCGTGAGGCCTGCCGCTCCAGATTTGGTCCATTATATCCAGGAAGCAAAAGCGCTTTTGTTGGCACAAAATGCACACGCCCTGTGGATTTTAGGCGCGAGAGCTGGAGAAATTCCTGATGCCTTGTGCAGCCCTCAATTGCTCAAATTCACCGCCATACCTTCCTTTATTCGGGCGCTAGAAGCACTGTAATTTTTGTTTAGTTTTTTTCGCAAATAATTAAACAAAATCCATAGGTTATTCCTATTTTCGCTATCATTACTTGAATTTGTTTGGTATGCGTATTTCTGTTTTAGGTTCCGGTTTCTCTTCTTTATCTGCTGCTTGTTATTTGGCCCAGCAAGGACATCAAGTATCCATCTATGAAAAAAATGGAAATTTAGGAGGTCGTGCCCAACAGTACAAGCAGGATGGTTTCACCTTTGATATGGGTCCTACCTGGTACTGGATGCCAGACGTTTTTGAGCGTTTTTTTCAAGACTTTGGCCACGTGCCCTCGGATTATTATTCGCTGATCAAACTGAGTCCAGGTTATCAAGTTTTCTTTGGCAAGGGAGATGTCTTTACCGTTTCTGATGATTTAAATGAGATCGAACAGGCTTTCGAATCGATTGAATCTGGGGCCGGTAAACGACTTAAATCATTTCTAGCCTCTGCACAAAGCAACTATGAAATCGCGATTAAAGATTTAGTGTACCGACCTGGTGAACATATTTTCGAATTGATTACCCCTAAAACAGCGGCCAAACTAGGCCAGTTTTTCAGCAACATCCAAGCAGATGCCGATCGTTTGTTTACCGACACACGCCTCAGGCAAATACTTACCTTTCCCTCATTGTTTCTAGGAGCAAAACCCTCAGATACGCCCTCATTTTACAGCTTTATGAATTGGGCCGACCTCGGTTTAGGTACTTGGCACCCCAAGGGGGGTATGTACGCTGTTGTTCAGGGTATGGCTGATTTGGCAGAGTCCCTCGGAGTGAAACTACATACTCATGCCCCTGTAGAGGGAATAGGAGTGATTAGAGGTGAAGTTAACCACATTGTGGTCCACGGTCAAGAAATCGCTACCGATTTGGTGGTGTCAGGAGCAGACTATGCGCATACGGAGCAGTTACTTCCCCTGGCGTATAGACAGTATTCGGATAAATATTGGAATTCCAGAACTTGGGCCCCATCTGCTTTGTTGTTTTATGTAGGTTTTAGTGAAAAAGTAAACGATGTAGCCCACCACGCCTTATTCTTTGACACGGACTTTAAGAAACACGCCCACACGATCTACGATGACCCCAGCTGGCCCGAAGAGCCCTTGTTCTATACCAGCTTCCC
>DFSJ01000036.1:3318-6653 GCA_002378585.1 Flavobacteriaceae bacterium UBA3440
TTGGATGAAGCTCCTGAGGTCATTGAAGAGTATTTTAACCTCATTTTGACCCGTCTTGAATTCCTCACAGGTCAGGAACTCAAGTCAAAAGTTTTGTTTAAAAAACACTTCTGTGTAGCTGATTTTGTCTCGGAATACAATTCTTTTAAAGGGAATGCCTACGGTTTGGCCAACACTTTGTTGCAAACTCACATTTTACGCCCTAAATTGAAGAGCAAAAAAGTCAAAGGACTTTACTTTACCGGTCAGTTAACTGTTCCTGGGCCAGGAGTCCCTCCTGCCTTGATTTCAGGGAAACTTACGGCGGAGTTAATCGCAAAATACGAACCTAAACCCTAGCTCATGAGTACGCTTTACGATCAGGTTTCTGAGCATACAAGTCGCTTGGTGACCAAACAATACAGCACCTCTTTCTCTTTGGCGACCAAAATGTTGGGGGCCAACATACGAAGAGACATCTACAACATCTACGGGTTCGTGCGTTTGGCTGATGAAATTGTAGATACTTTTTTGTCTTTTGACAACCGCGCGTTATTTGATGATTTTGAGGCCCAACTCTACAGGGCTTTAGACCAGCAAATAAGCTTAAACCCGGTATTACACGCTTTTCAACAGACCTATCACCGCAATAAGATACCCCTTGACTACGTGAAGGCATTTATGAACAGCATGCGTGCTGACTTAGACATCAAAGACTACACCTCCAAAGAAGCCTACGAACAATACATTTATGGCTCAGCCGATGTAGTGGGATTGATGTGTTTGTGTGTATTTGTACAGGGAGACTTTAATCAGTTTGATCAACTAAAACCAGCGGCCATGAAATTGGGTTCTGCGTTTCAAAAAGTAAACTTTTTAAGAGACCTCAAGGACGATCAAGAGCATTTAGGCCGTTCCTATTTCCCCAATACCAACCTAGCACAACTCGATGAAGCTAGCAAACAGGAATTAATCGATGAGATTGAACAAGACTTTGCGGAGAGTTACCAAGGGATCAAAGACCTGCCGGTTGAGGCTCGTTTTGGTGTTTTGGTAGCTTATAGATATTACAGACAGCTGCTAAAAAGCATCAAAAATACCCCAGCTGCCCAGATTAAAAAGAAGCGTATTCGGGTGCATAATGTGAAAAAAATGGACCTTTTATTCAGGTCTTTTGTGCGTTATCAATTAAATTTACTCTGATGGAAATTCTGGTCAACATTCTGATATTTATTGGGGTTTTTGCAGGTATGGAGGGTATGGCCTGGGCCACCCACAAATATGTGATGCACGGTTTCTTGTGGTACCTGCATGCGGACCACCACAAAAGAGATCACGACAGTGTTTTTGAGCGTAACGATGCCTTTTTTATTTTTTACGCAGCGGTGAGTATCGGAAATTTCATGTTGTGGAGTTATCAGATTTTCGATTACGGCCTGGCTGTAGGCTTGGGTATATTGGCCTATGGGCTGACCTACTTCTTGGTGCACGATGTGTTCATACATCAACGCCTTAAGTGGTTTCGCAACGCCAATTCCCGATACGCCAAAGCGTTGAGACGCGCCCACAAGATGCACCACAAGCATCTGGGTAAAGACCACGGCGAATGCTATGGTATGTTGCTTTTCCCCTTAAAATACCTAAAAAACCAATAATTGTCCAAGCTCTACCTATTGCTCAATATAGGGAGTATACTTTTCCCGTTTGTTGCCAGCTTTCACCCAAAATCTGGACTGGCTCGGCATTGGAAAGCCTATTGGGGTGGGATTGCGATTTCTGCCGTTGTTTTTTTGGTGTGGGATGCCGTATTTACGCAACACGGAGTTTGGGGTTTTAACGACCAGTACTTACTAGGTCCCAGATTTTGGGGTATGCCGTTGGAGGAGTGGTTGTTTTTCTTCTGTATCCCTTATTCCAGCTTATTTATCCATTTTTTAGGGGTCAAGTATTACGGTGATCGATGGCAATTTCCTAAAAAAATCACTCAGATGATCTATTTGTTGATGATTCTATGGGCTGTGGTCCAAATCATCGCATTTGCCCCCCGTTGGTACACCACCGTAAATGCTGCATTTTTTCTAGTGATTTTTATTTTAGGCTATATTTTTCACCCCAAGGCCCTGTTTCAATTCCTGCCTTCATTTTTGATCATCATGATCCCATTTATCGCGATCAACGGAATTTTAACGGGTTCAGGACTTGAGCAGCCCGTGGTTTGGTACAATAACGCGCAAAACATGTCCCTGCGTTTGGGCACCATCCCTTTAGAGGATTTTATGTACGCGTTTAGCATGCTCTTTCTCAGCTGGATGGGTTATGAGCGGATTTCTGCTGGAAAACCGATTTAGGGCAATCTTATTATCTCAGATCTTAATGGTAATGTCCGAATTGATTTCCACAAGGGCCTGGGCAAATCCCGCTTTATCTTTCGGAGAGATGATCAATGAATCAAAACGTCCGTAGGTCACTTCAATTCGGTCTAAAGAAGCTGCTGGTGCTGAAATAATATTTGACGTTTTTTCGATCTTTTTAATCGATTGAATGTCTATAGGTTTAAATCGAATAAAACCACTGAACACCTTAAGTTGATTTCCTTGTATCACATATTTGGTGTTGTAAAGCATGTGCAGAATCAAGCCATAAAAAACCACTAGCCCCAGCACCACAAACACGAAGGATTGATCTATACCTTGTTTGATCCCCACTTGAATCATCGGGCCAAAAAACACCAAAAATATGAACCCCAAGAGTGGGAGAGATACTTTTGAATAATAAGTCTGAGCGCTAATTTTCGACATAAAATGACAATGCCACCATTAAATCAATGGCCTGGACTATATTTTCGCTTGATAAGTAAATAAGTCAAAATACCTGCCCTGAGCTTCTATGAGGGCTTCATGCGTCCCTTGCTCGGCAATTTTCCCACCTTCAATCACCAGTATCTTATGGGCTTTTCTGATGGTGCTCAACCTGTGCGCTATGACAAAAGTTGTCCTTCCTTCAGTCAAGGTTGCTAAACTTTTTTGAATGAGGGCTTCACTTTCAGTATCCAAATTGGAGGTTGCTTCATCTAAGATCAAGATAGAAGGGTTGGCGAGTATCGCTCTAGCTATGGCAATTCTCTGCCTTTGTCCACCGGATAGTTTCACGCCCCGTTCACCGATTAACGTGTCTAAACCATCCTCAAACCGATCGGTAAATTCATGGACATAGGCAGCATGTACGGCTTCCAACAGGCGCTCTTCTGAGGCCTCTGGTCTTGCGTACAGGATATTCTCCTTAATGGTGCCCTCAAACAGAAATTCATCCTGCAAGACAACACCTAATTGCTTTCGGTAACTTTCCAAGGTTACTTC
>DFSJ01000004.1 GCA_002378585.1 Flavobacteriaceae bacterium UBA3440
TTTTTTGCCCTTTTGTTCCTCTCAGGACTGGCGCTGGGCCTATGGTGGGATCGTTTGTGGACTCGAGCGCATTACGCTGTAGAACAGGAAAGTCCTGCAGCGCAAAAATTGAAGCGTTTGGTAGGCTTAATTGAAAACTACTATGTGGATCAGGTAGATACGGAGGCCATCGTCGACCAGACCATAGAAGGCATACTCAGTCAGCTCGATCCCCATTCCCAATACTTGCCTGCTGAAGTGGCTGAAGCGGCCGCTGAGCAGATGAAAGGAAGCTTTGTCGGTATCGGTGTCAATTTCTACGTCTACAAAGACAGTATTGCCGTGATCAAAACAGTACCCGGAGGTCCAAGCGCAAGCGCGGGATTAAAATCGGGAGACCGCATATTGTGGGCAGATCAAGACACCCTTTTTGGCAAAGGCTTAACCAGCAATCAAATCGTGGGTACCCTAAAAGGTGTAGAAGGAAGTCCATTGACCCTGGGCGTTTACCGCAAGGCCAATGACAGCTTATTCGAAGCCCCCATAAAACGCGGCAGTATCCCCTTGGTCAGTGTGGATGGGGCCTATATGGTGACCCCAGGCTTGGGATACATGAAGATCAATCGATTTTCTGCGACTACCTACACCGAATTCAAAGCAGCCTTGACGGGGTTAAAAAAGAAGGGCGCTCAGTCGTTAATTCTCGACCTCAGGGGAAATCCAGGAGGGTTTATGGAACCCGCCATTCAAGTAGTAGATGACTTTTTGCCCCAAGGAGCTGAGGTAGTCTCTACCCAATCCAAAGACAAAACCATCGAGCGAGTGACGGCTAAATCAGGTGGGGCGTTTGAAAACAAACCGGTCTATGTGTTGGTCGATGAACAGACCGCTTCAGCGGCCGAAATTATCGCGGGCGCACTGCAGGACAATGATTTGGGTACGATTATCGGAAGACGCACTTTTGGCAAAGGACTGGTGCAACAGGAAATGCCACTCGGAGATGGTTCCAGCATTCGACTGACCACGGCCTACTACTTTACCCCCACCGGGCGTTCGATTCAAAAACCCTACAAAAACGGGGGATACGAAGATCTATGGGACCGCTATCACTCGGGAGAATTAAAATCCATGGACAGCATCAAAGTGGCCGACTCCCTAAAGTACAAAACACCCAAAGGGAAGGTGGTCTATGGCGGGGGTGGTATCATCCCAGACGCATTTGTACCCATTGCGGACGACGGGCTGTTGGGTGTGGAACAATTGGAAGCGTATGGACTTGTCGACTATTTTGTTTTTGAACAAATGGATCAAGCGCGCGGATATTGGCTAGGGCTCAACGAACAAAATTGGGGGCAAAAACCAACAATTCCTGAGGGGTGGATCGATGATTTTGAGCAATACCTCAAAAATCAAGGTATGGAATGGAACTGGGGGGCGCCCGAGCGCGATGCGCTCGAGCTGGCCTTAAAGGCCAGCGCTGCGGGTCAGCGCTTTGGCGAAACAGCCGCCTTAAAAATCCGAGGCAGCGCTGACCCGATGATCGCCTTGATCCTCGCCCACAAACCCACTTCTTGGGCTGATTTTGCTATCTTTGCGCCAAAATAAGCACCATGATACAATCGATGACGGGCTATGGCAAACGCGTAATTGACTACGGCGGCCAAAAAATATCCGTCGAAATCAAATCCCTCAACAGCAAGGGGATTGACCTCAACCTCAGACTCCCCAACGCGTATAAATCGATGGAAATCGAGTGGCGTAAACGCATCTCTGACCGCTTGGTGCGCGGAAAAATCGACGCTGGTATCTATGTGGAGAAAACAGGCGCTGCCCCTTCTGCTCAAGTGCAAACCTCGGTGGTCACCCAGTATATGGAACAACTAGGCGCACTTGCTCCCGGGGCAGCGCCCCAGGAGTTGCTCGCTATGGCGCTCAGGTTACCGGATACACTCACCCAATCCCAATACGAAGCGGATGAAGCTGAACTCGCCCAAGTACAGCAATTGATCGAAGGCGCGTTGGATGATTTAGTCGGTTTCCGCTCAGCTGAAGGGCAGGTATTGGCCGAAGAGTTTGGGATGCGCATCGGCATCATTCGCGACCTGCTTCACCAGGTCACCGCTATGGATCCCGAGCGCGTACAAGGGGTAAAAACGCGTTTGGAAAAAGGATTGGCCGCGCTCCAAACCGAAGTCGACCAAAACCGTTTCGAACAAGAACTGATTTACTACATCGAAAAATACGATATCGCCGAGGAAAAGCTCCGACTGGGCAACCACTTGGACTATTTTGAGGCGACCATGAACAACGAATCGGACTGCGGGAAAAAACTGGGCTTTATCACCCAAGAAATCGGTCGTGAGATCAACACCACCGGGTCAAAAGCCAATTATGCCCCCATGCAACAACTCGTGGTGCAGATGAAGGACGAACTGGAAAAAATAAAAGAACAACTACTCAACGCGCTCTAATGGCATTTGAAGGCAAACTGATTATTTTTTCAGCACCCTCCGGCAGTGGTAAAACCACTTTGGTGCGCCACCTATTGGCTCAAGATGAGCTCAACCTGGCCTTTTCGGTATCCGCTACCTCAAGAGCGCCTCGTGGCGATGAACAAGAAGGTGTGCACTACTACTACAAAACCGCTGAGGAGTTCAAACAACACATCAAAAAAGAAGACTTTATCGAATGGGAAGAAGTCTACCGGGACCACTTTTACGGCACCCTAAAATCAGAGGTGGAACGCCTGTGGGCCCAAGGAAAGCACGTGATCTTTGATATCGATGTGGCTGGAGGATTGAGGATCAAGAAGAAGTTTCCCGAGCGCACCCTAGCTGTATTTGTCAAGCCTCCGAGTGTGGATGAGCTGAAGCGAAGACTCAAAGAGCGCAGTACTGAACCCGAAGAAAAAATAAACATGCGCATCGCCAAGGCCTCTGTAGAGCTGGCTACAGCTCCGCAGTTTGACCTTATTTTGCGCAATGACGACCTGGAAACCGCCAAAAAGGAGGCTGTTGCTTTGGTGCGTCAATTTCTGGATCAATAACCCAAAGCGATGAAAAACATCGGACTGTTTTTTGGCACCTTTAACCCGGTACACATCGGACACCTCATCCT
>DFSJ01000065.1:0-6046 GCA_002378585.1 Flavobacteriaceae bacterium UBA3440
TCGTACGACACCATCGCGCAATTACCTTTCCATATTCCATTTTATGGAGATCACGTAAGCTTGTTCCCCATTCTAGCTTCCATTGCCATTTTCTTTTATATGATGATGACCACTGGGCAAAACATGCCGACTCAACCTGGCATGCCGAATATGAAATTCATCATTTATCTATCTCCGGTAATGATGTTGTTTTTCTTTAACTCTTATGCGAGTGGATTGAGTTTGTATTACTTTGTGTCTAACTTGATTACTATTTTAATCATGTTGGTCATCAAGCATTTCATTTTAGATGAACAGAAAATACATGCCCAAATCGAGTTCAATAAGCAACAACCAAAGAAGGAAAGCGGATTTCAACGCAAAATGAGGGAGTTGATGGAACAAGCTGAAACCCAGAAGAAACTTAAAAAATAGTTCGTTATGTCCATAGGGACTACCCACAAACCTAAAGTGGTTGTCGGCCTTTCTGGAGGGGTAGATTCCTCTGTGGCAGCCTACCTTCTTTTGGCTGAGGGGTATGACGTGATCGGGTTATTTATGAAGAATTGGCACGATGATTCGGTGACCATATCCAATGAATGCCCTTGGCTTGAAGACAGCAACGATGCCCTAATCGTCGCACAGAAATTAGGGATTCCTTTCCAAACAATTGACTTAAGCGCCACCTATAAAGAGCGTATTGTCGATTATATGTTTGCTGAGTATGCCGCTGGAAGAACACCGAATCCAGATGTGCTTTGCAACCGTGAAATTAAGTTTGATGTTTTTCTTCAAGTCGCACTTGGTTTAGGTGCGGATTATGTAGCGACGGGTCATTACTGTCGCAAAGAAACCACGGGTGATGGAGGTGTGTTGACCCATCACTTATTGTCCGGCCTAGACCCTCATAAAGATCAGTCCTATTTTTTGTGTCAGTTAAATCAAGAGCAGCTCGCTCGAAGTTTGTTCCCGATCGGAGGTTTGATGAAGTCTGAGGTCAGGGAGATAGCGAGAGCTCAAGGATTGATCACCGCTGAAAAAAAAGATTCTCAGGGTCTGTGTTTTATAGGCAAAGTGCGGCTGCCCGAATTTTTACAGCAACAACTTAAGCCCAATCCCGGGCGTATTGTCGAGATATCAACAGCGCATCCCTGTTACTCAGAACCTTTTACAGGAGAAATCAACACGGTGGAAGATGCAGAAAAAGCCGCCATTCCATGGACCTATACTCCAGAGATGGGTATCGATAAAGGAGCGCATAGTGGGGCACATTATTTTACCGTCGGACAGCGCAAAGGGTTGGATGTTGGTGGGACACCTTTAGCTTTGTATGTGGTAGACACCGATGTAGTCCGAAATGTTATTTATGTAGGCCAAGGGAATGATCACCCAGGTCTATGGCGAAGGGCACTGAAAATCAATCAAGAGGAAATGCATTGGGTGCGCCCTGATCTTGCCTTATCTCCGGGTCAATCTATGGAGGTAATGGCTCGTATTCGATACAGGCAACCTTTACAACAAGGGGTTATTTGGCGTGGTGAAGCGGATTATTTTCTGAGTTTTTCTGCCCCTCAATCCGCCATTACTCAAGGACAGTTTTCCGCCCTGTACTTAGGAGAAGAGCTGATTGCATCTGGGGTGATTGCCCGTTAATAGGCCACGGCTTTTCGAATAACGACATTTTGAATCGGCCAATCTCCGCTTTCCACGGCAACAGAATTTATTTTATCCACGGTATCCATCCCTTCGACCACTCTGCCAAATGGCGTATATCCTGCATCTAAATGGTACGACCCTGGCTGGGTCACCACGATAAAAAACTCATAAGGGGAGGCCAATTGGTGCGGGTTATTTATGTCGCTACTTGGCATAGATACAACACCTCGGTGGTGTTTAAATCCTTTGTCAGTGACTGGAGGCAATAAATAACGCCCAATTTCTTTTCTTTTTTTTGCAATACCTCCGTGGTCGGCATTTCCTCCCTGAATAATAAAGCCTTTCACAATACGATGAAAGTAGGTCTCATCGAAGTATCCTTTTTTAGTCAGGTATATAAAATTAGATTTATGATACGGTACTTCATCGAAAAGCTCAATCACGATGTTTCCATAGGATGTCTCCAAGCGGACATATTTTTCCTTCACCAGTTTTTGGTAGTGAAAAAAGAATTCTATCGCATTTTCCTCTGTGATTTTGAAGTCTTGAAGAGATGGTTCTATGCCTACCGCTTCTTCAATAGTCCATGTTTTTTTTGCAGGAGTTGATAGCGTATCCAGTACTATGGAGTCTGACTTGGTGGCGATCGAATTTTGGTTGGGATTTTTTTCCCCTGGAGTTACGGGTTTATCCCTGGGATCTTGACAATTAATGAGCAGGGAAAAAAGCCCCAAATAAAGAAGATAAATACTAAATTGTGGTATGGATTTTAGTGTTTTCTCGGACATAGCCTCAAAATTAAAACATTTGCCGTTACCGGGTATAGCTGCACAAGGTAAAATGACCCATCCGTTGCGCTATCAACAGATGATCCGAGAAAATCCAGATCAATATAGTCCTAAACACGCCGCTGTACTGGCCTTGTTTTATCCTGACCAGAACAATCATACACATTTGTTGTTGATTAAACGGGCAGTCGATGGACAGACACATTCAGGTCAAATTGCTTTTCCCGGTGGACGTCGCGAACTATGTGACCCAGACCATCTATCAACGGCTCTGCGCGAGGCTAGGGAAGAGGTAGGCATTCAACCGGAATTGATCCGTGAAATCACGCCATTAACCCCCCTATATATTCCGCCCTCAAATCATTTGGTTTACCCGTTTATGGGCCTATATCCCCATAATCAATTTGTCAAGGATGCACGTGAAGTAGAAGAATTGATTCCCTGGTCTACAGAAACATTTATAGAATTCCCAAAGTATACCGAACATGTAGTAACTACAGATACTGGAATAAAATTGAGTTTCCCGGCTTTTGATGCCCATGGACAAACCGTATGGGGAGCTACCGCGATGGTGTTGAGTGAAATAAGGGCGCTACTCACAGAGGTAGTCTCTTAAAATGTGTATTTTTGACCCCTAAATGGAACGTATGCTGTTGTTGAAGAAAAATCCTTTTGGCCATTATTTGGTGTTAAAAAAGTGGTTGATTCGTTATTTAGGAGCGTTGACACATCAACGATATAAAGGGTTTAACAAACTACAGATTGAAGGGTCTGAAGTGATACGCCAACTCCCTGAGACCAATGTTCTGTTTGTGAGCAATCACCAGACTTATTTCGCAGATGTGGTAGCCATGTTTCACGTGTTTAATGCGAGTCTTAAGGGTAGGGTGGATTCGATTGAGAATGTGGCTTACCTGTGGAATCCTAAACTTAATCTGTACTACGTTGCTGCCGCTGAGACCATGAAACAGAGTCTTTTGGCTAAAATACTTGCCTATGCAGGTTCTATAAGTATTGAACGCACTTGGAGAGCAGAAGGACAGGATGTTAATCGACAGGTTAAAATGAGCGATATCACCAACATTGGTCGCGCCCTTGAAGATGGTTGGGTGATTACTTTTCCTCAAGGAACCACCACACCTTGGAAACCTATACGAAAGGGTACAGCCCACATCATTAAAAAGTATAAGCCTGTGGTGGTCCCCGTGGTGATCGATGGTTTTAGAAGATCGTTTGACAAAAAAGGGCTGTTGGTAAAAAAGAAAGGGATTCTTCAATCCATGGTGATTAAGCCACCTATGGAAATTGATTATGAACTGGATACGGTCGAACAGATCGTAGAAAAAATTGAGTTTGCAATTGAGCAACACCCTTCATTCCTCAAGGTATTAATGCCAGAGCAAATAGCTCAGATGGAAGAAGAAAACCAGCTAAGGCGATACAGTGCATCACAAAAAAAACGCTCCTAAAGGAGCGTTTTTCATTTAGTTTCTGTAGTCCAGTGCAGGAGTCCTATCTCCAATTAAAGGGGTGTACGTGAAATTTTTACCCCTTCTTTGAATAAACTCAACTTTAGCTTGTTCGATCAATTTGGGTTTTTCGAACAATTCAATAGCACTTAAGGTAATCGTTTTTGCAGCGACCATCATTCCTTTGTGCGCTATGCTAGTTTTTCCAGCAGCTACAGCTTGCCAACTGTGTGAGGGAGTACCCGGAGCCCATGTAGCAATGCGCATACCCACTGTGGGAACAGCAAAACTCACATCGCCTACATCTGTTGATCCACCCGGAGTGCCCACTTCTTTAAAAGGAACAATTTTTTCAGCGGTACTAATCGGCAGTGGTTTTTCCAAGGTTTTAAAGATGCTCTCAGCAAATTCTTTCTCTGATTCACTATAACTATATCCACCGACTTGAACCAACTTCTCATGAACCATGCGTTGTAATGTCAAATTGGGTAGTAATTCGTGCGTGCCGCCAATAATTTCATAGTCCATTTGGGTTTCAGTACCCAGGGCAGCCCCCTCAGCAGCTTTAACAATCCGGTCAAAAATGTTCATGACCACTTGACGATCTTTATCGCGAGCGTAGTAATAGACCTCTGCAAAGTTGGGAACTACATTGGGCGCTTTGCCTCCGTCTGTAATGACGTAGTGAATACGAGATCCATCGGGAATGTGTTCACGCATCATGTTCACCATCATGTTCATCGCTTCAACGGCATCCAAGGCTGAACGTCCCTGATCTGGTGCAGCTGCAGCATGTGCAGAGATTCCTCTAAATCTAAACTTAGCCGACTTGTTGGCCAGTGATGCTGCAGCTGAGGCACTGTGTGTGGATGCTGGATGCCAGTGCAGCACTACATCCACCTCATTAAACAAACCCTCACGGACCATATATACTTTTCCAGAACCCCCTTCTTCAGCAGGACACCCGAAAAATTTAATTTTACCCGGAGTACCTGTCCGGGATAAAAAGTTTTTCACTTCTATGGCTGCTGCAACAGAGGCCGTTCCAAATAAATGGTGCCCGCATCCGTGCCCTGCTACACCTCCAGCAGATGCCAACATAGGAATCGCCTGTTGGGAAAGTCCAGGAAGTGCGTCGTATTCACCTAAAATGCCTAGCGTGGGCCCTGATTCTCCGTATTCTGCGACAAATGCAGTCGGAATTCCCGCTACGCCCATAGTAATTTTAAATCCTTGTTTTCTGAGTGTTTCAGCCAATAAAGCACTGCTTTGTACTTCTTGATAACCCATTTCGGCCCAGTCCCAAATCTGGTCTGAGATAGCGGCATATTCAGCCGCTTTTTTAGTCAATGATTGAAGTTCTGGCGTGGTTTTCTGAGCCCATAATCCGGTGTACATCCCTAAGAATACACACCACATCCATTTATTGGTCATAAGTTATAGTTTTATTTAAATATAATTAATTCAGCTCCTGGGATGAAATTTTTTTAGCACAGAAGCTAATTTACTTCGGTCTACATGCATGTAAATCTCTGTTGTGGTAATGCTTTGGTGGCCCAGCATCTGTTGAATAGATCGTAAATCCGCTCCGTTTTCCAAAAGATGCGTGGCAAATGAGTGCCTAAAAGTGTGCGGGCTTATTTTTTTTGATATACCTATTTTTATACCGAGTTGCTTGATGATGGTAAACACCATAGCCCGAGTCAGCGGGGCATTACGCCGATTAAAAAATAAAAAATCTTCATACCCTTTTTTTGGATCCCACAAGTGTCTTAACTCATTTTGATACCTGATGATGCAACGAGCATTGAAGTCGCTCAGGGGCACTAACCGTTCTTTATTTCCCTTGCCCAATACCCGAATGAATCCCTCTTTGAAAAATAAATCGGAACATTTGAGTTGAACTAATTCGCTAACCCTAAGACCACATCCATACAAAGTTTCCAACATAGTGTAATTTCGCTCCCCTTCTTTGGTACTTCGGTCAATAGATTCAATTAATCGGTTGATTTCTTGCTCGGATAGGGTGTCTGGAAGTTTTCTGCCCAATCGAGGTCGCTCAGTGATGCGCATTGGATGGTCAGTTCTCCATTGTTCCAACAATAAATACTGAAAAAAACCCTTGGCAGAAGTGATCATTCTAGCTGATGTTGC
>DFSJ01000065.1:6432-7548 GCA_002378585.1 Flavobacteriaceae bacterium UBA3440
AGATCAACCAGGTCAAAACGATAGCTCTTTATCGTATTGTCTGACAACCCTCGCTCTAGTTTAAGGTACTGAAGATATCCTTTAATGGCATTATCCCATTGCATGCTTAAAAATACACATCTTCACGCATAATTTGTAAATTGCGGGTACTTTGCTCAATAATCAGTAACAAACGATATGAAGTGGATGATCATCAATGGACCCAACATCAACCTGTTGGGTAAACGAGAGCCGGAAGTGTACGGAAACAAAACATTTGCGGATTATTTTGCCGAACTCAAAGCTTTGTTTCCAGAGGATCACTTAGCCGAATATCAGTCCAATATTGAAGGTGAGCTGATTGATAAAATACAGCAGTCAGGATTTGAATACGATGGAATTATTTTGAATGCTGCGGCGTATACTCATACATCTGTGGGGATAGCAGATGCGGTTAAAGCAGTTCCAGCTCCTGTAGTGGAAGTCCATATTTCCAACACACATGCTCGGGAGTCCTTCAGAAAAGACTCCTTTTTATCTCCAGTCGTCAACGGAGTAATTTTGGGATTTGGGTTGGATAGTTACCGACTGGCCATTATGGCGCTTAAAAAGATGACGCGTTAAATTCTAGGGATTCGATACGCAAAAGGGCGCCTTTTGGGCGCCCTTTTTATTGATTAGTATGGATAACTACAAGTGGATCACTTCACCGTACGCATCTGCTACAGCCTCCATCACTGCCTCACTCATGGTTGGGTGAGGGTGAACTGATTTAAGGATTTCATGTCCTGTAGTCTCTAATTTGCGCGCCACAACAGCTTCTGCAATCATGTCGGTAACTCCAGTTCCGATCATGTGACAGCCTAACCATTCGCCGTATTTGGCATCAAAAATAACCTTGACAAATCCATCAGGATTTCCACCTGCTTGTGCTTTACCACTAGCAGTAAAAGGGAATTTGCCTACTTTGATTTCATATCCTTTTTCCATCGCTTGTTTTTCGGTAAGCCCTACTGATGCGATTTCTGGAGTGCAATAAGTACACCCAGGAATGTTGCCGTAATCCAAAGGTTCTACGTGCATTTGGGCTATTTTTTCAACGCAAAGTATTCCCTCTGCTGAAGCTACGTGAGCAAG
>DFSJ01000114.1 GCA_002378585.1 Flavobacteriaceae bacterium UBA3440
CGCCGCAGGCGCGCCCTTATTGTTTTTGCGTTGATTCTGTCCGGGATTTTCCTGACGAACGCTCAAGTTCGGGTCGAAAAAAAGATAGAAAACCCTACACTAACCCGGGTGCAAATCGATGCAGCAGCGCTGTATTTATTGGATATAGAAACGGCGCCAGGCAGTCAAATGTTTCTGGAGGGAAGATTTGATGGCGAATACAGCACGAATCAATGGGTACAAGTTCAAGAGGTTGCACCTCATGTCTTGCTGATCCGTCCAAGCTTCCAACCCTTTTTCTCACTTCCCAACGATAAATTGAGCGCCCACAAGGTCGTTTCTGCTTCGATGCATCTGGTTTTCCCTGAAGGTATGGGGGTTGAAATTTTAGGGGCTGATGGCAAAGTTCAAGCCCGTGGAACCTACAAGAACCTGGCCATTGTGACCGGGTCCGGTGCGGTGGACCTCGTCCAAACCAAGGGGTTGGTCGAGGTGAACACCACTTCCGGCCCCATTCGCGTCACCCATTCAGGCATGAGGCTAACTGCAGAATCCGTCTATGGGAAAGTACTGGGTTCCCCCTTGCCTCTGGGTTCTGGAAACACCCAGGCCAAGATACACAGCCAAACGGGTGACATCACTAGGGTGTGGAAGCCCGAATAATATGTATTTTTGCCAAGCCTATGAATACAAGAACCGTACCCCTACTTATTTTCTTGGTCCTATTTTTGGACCAAGCCGTTAAGTTTTATATCAAAACCAATTTTGTACTTGGAGAGTCCATCGATGTTTTCTCTTGGTTTCATATCGTTTTCATTGAAAATGAAGGAGCAGCTTGGGGGGCCAAACTCAGCGATTTATTGCCTATATCTGACCGAACTGGCAAGCTAGCGCTTACTTTATTTCGCATTGTCGCCATTGGAGGGATTAGTTATTGGACCTATAGTTCACTCAAAAAAGGCGCTAATTCCTGGCTGCTCACCGCTCAGAGCTTGATTCTCGCTGGAGCCCTTGGAAATATCATCGACTCCGTGTTTTACGGGCTTTTATTTACCGATTCTTGGGGTCAAATCGCTCAGTTTTTACCTCCCGTTGGCTACGAGGGATTCTTCCATGGCAAAGTAGTCGATATGATTTACTTTCCATTGATTGACACTACATGGCCCGAGTGGGTTCCCCTCAAAGGCGGGTCGCCCTTTCGATTCTTTGACGCGGTGTTCAACATTGCGGATGTCTCCATCAGCACCGGTGTAGGAATTCTGTTGGTTTTTGGATCAAAGGCATTCCCCAAGGAGGTAGAAAACAATCCAGAATCGGCTCAACAACAACCTAGTTAAATCGGTATATTCTTTTGGGCGTCAAGCAGTAGTCCAAGGGAATGTCTGTTGGAAAAACCTCCTCAAAGTCAGATTCCGCCTCAAAAAATGAAAGCCCGATTTTGATGACTTCAGGGGCGCATTGGCCTAAAAAACCATCGTACATCCCTTTTCCGTACCCTACTCTATGGCCGCGCTGATCAAAAGTCAGCAAGGGCACAAAAACCACTTCGAGCTGTGTGGGTTGGACCTCAATCCCAGAGACAGGCTCTGGAATGCCCCAGTCATTGATCGCCAAAAGGGTGCTGTCCTGAAGCAAGTAATGTTTTAATGTGCCCTCCACTACTTTGGGGAGTACCACGGATTTGTCCCGGCCCATCAAGAGAGGCATCAAGGCGGTGGTGTCCACCTCATTGTTGGCTTCAATGGGCATAAATAAATGAAAGTAATCGGCATCCCATATGGGTAACTCCAGGGCTTTTGTCGCTATGGCCAAACTCATCTGTTCAACTTCCTCTAGTGCTAGTGATTTCCTGAGGTGTAGGTACTTTGATCGAAGTTCTTTTTTTGTCGCCATAAATACGGGTGCAAGGGTCAATAAAATTACCTTTTTTGTCGTTTAGCTCGGTCCCATGCCCTCAAATTAGGTAATTTTATACCCATGACACCTCCATTGATCGCCATACAAGTTCAGTCCCTTCCCGAGTCCCCTGGGGTGTATCAGTACTATGACGAAAAGGATACTATTCTGTATATCGGCAAGGCGATCAATCTAAAAAAAAGAGTCTCTTCCTACTTTAACAAGAATCAAGACAATGCCAAGACCCGCGTATTGGTCTCAAAGATACGCCGCATTGCCCATATGGTTGTTCCTACCGAAACCGACGCACTGCTGCTCGAGAATAATCTGATTAAAAAATACAGACCTCGTTACAATGTATTGCTCAAAGACGACAAGACATTTCCTTGGATTTGCCTCAAGAAAGAAGCGTACCCCAGAGTGATGACTACCCGCAAAGTGATTCGGGACGGTTCTCAGTACTTTGGTCCCTACACCAACACCAAGATGATGTACGTATTGTTGGACCTCATCAAGTCACTGTATCCCTTGAGGTCGTGTACCCTTGATTTGTCCGCGGATAAAGTGGCTATGGGCAAATACACCCCCTGTCTTGAATACCATATAGGAAATTGTAAAGCTCCTTGTGTAGGCAAACAAACGCCCGAGGATTACGCCCAAGATATTCTGGCGGTTACCGCCTTGCTAAAGGGGCGTCTCAAAGAGGCGGTGGGTCACATGAAATTAAAGATGAAGCTGGCCGCGGAGGCATTGGCCTTCGAGGAGGCTCAGAAATACAAAGAGCGCCTGGATTTGTTGTCTGGATACCAATCCAGGGCGACAGTGGTCAGTCCAAACATTACCCATGTCGATGTCTACAGTATTTTTTCTGACCAAACCCATGGTTACGTGAACTACATGGAAATTGCTCACGGCGCCATCATTAGAACCCATACCCTGGAACTCAAGAAAAGAATGGAGGAATCTGATGAAAAACTGCTTGAAATGGCAATCGTAGCCATCAGAGAGCGTTTTCAATCAGCCGCTAAAACGCTGGTGCTTCCGTTCAAGGTGTTGGTGCCTGCTGGGTTACGCGTTGAGGTGCCTCAATTGGGAGACAAGAAAAAATTATTGGACTTATCGCTGCGCAACGCCAAACACTACCGACAAGATCAACTCGCCCAACTCAAGGTTATCGATCCACAAAGCCACAGCGATCGCATCTTGGCCCAGTTACAGAAAGATCTTAGATTGCCTAACCTGCCTGTCCACATCGAGTGCTTTGACAATTCAAACATTCAAGGCACCAATCCAGTGGCTGCTTGTGTAGTCTTCCAGCATGCGAAACCAGCTAAGTCTCAATACCGCCATTTTCATATCAAAACAGTGGAAGGCCCCGACGATTTTGCTTCCATGCGTGAGGTAGTCACCAGAAGGTATCGCCGGATGATAGAGGAAGGATCCTCCTTACCACAGTTGGTGGTGATAGACGGCGGAAAAGGCCAGCTCAGCGCAGCTTTAGACGCATTTGACAGCTTGGGTATTCGCGGTAAGATAGCCATCATCGGAATTGCCAAACGCCTGGAGGAGATCTATTTCCCAGGCGATTCAGTGCCGATTTACCTCGATAAAAGATCTACGTCTCTGAAGCTTATCCAACAGCTGCGCAATGAAGCCCACCGTTTTGGCATCACGTTCCACCGACAATTGAGGTCCAATGCCGCTTTGGGAAATCGACTAGAAACCTTGTCAGGAATTGGCGCTAAGACAGCTGAAAAGCTGCTGACCGAATTTAAATCAGTCAAACGCGTAGAGGAGGCTTCTCTTCAAGCCCTCGTGGATTGTGTAGGCATGGCCAAGGCTCAGTTGATCTACGAACAACTCAAAACGCCCGCTGATGCATAAATCGGTCCAGCGCTTCGCCCAGTTATTCATCGCGACCCTAACAATCGGGATACTCTGCACCTTACAGGAAATCAGCGCCCAAACTCAAAAAGCACCTCGCGATTTAGTTGTTCAGTTAGATTCGTTTAAAGCGGCGGGGCACCAACCAAAAATAGGCCTGGTGCTCAGCGGAGGTGGCGCCAAAGGATATGCCCATATCGGCGTGTTGAAAGTATTGGATCAATACGGGATCCAAGTAGATTACATCGCAGGAACGAGTATGGGCGCCATGGTAGGCAGTCTCTATGCCTCGGGATACTCCGGTCTTCAGATTGATTCTATCCTAAATGCTATGGATATTAACGAGGTGGTGTACGACGCACTTCCCAGGTCAGCTAGATCTTTCTACGACAAAGAAGACGAGGCCCGTTATGCGGTTACTTTACCCTTTGACCGTTGGAAGCTCAGTTTTCCTCAGGCAATTTCTGGGGGACAAAAAATGTATAATGCTTTGTCTCGATTGCTGTTGCATGTGAGCCAAACGGATTCATTTGCCGAGCTACCCATTCCTTTTCTCTGTATGGCTACTGAGCTTTCTTCGGGCCAAGTCGCTGAGTTGACTCAAGGATATCTCCCCGATGCGGTGATGGCCAGCGGGGCATTACCTTCTTTGTTTTCCCCAGTGCGCATCGACAACAAGACCTATGTAGACGGAGGTGTTTACGACAATTACCCGGTTGAAGCACTCAGGGCCAAAGGGGTGGATTTTGTGATTGGCGTGGATGTGCAAGACACCCTGATGGTAGCTGATGACCTGACCTCGGCCACGGCGATACTCAACCAAATCAACAACTACCGTTCAGTGCGCGCCATGAAGGTAAAAT
>DFSJ01000023.1:0-2448 GCA_002378585.1 Flavobacteriaceae bacterium UBA3440
ATAAAAAAAGGGGGGCCCGCGGCGCGGTCCCCCTTTTTTGTAGGCTATGAATTCAATTACTCTAAGATTCCGTCAACAATACCGTAGGCGATAGACTCTTGGGCGTCCATCCAATAATCACGGTCAAAATCTTTAAGTACTTTCTCAACGCTTTGACCGCAGTTTTGCGCTAAAATCTCTGCGCTCAACTGTCTGGTTTTGATAATTTCTTTGGCTTGAATTTCAATATTTGACGCTTGTCCTCGAGCACCACCACTGGGTTGGTGAATCATTACCCGAGCATGTGGTTGGATAAATCTTCTACCTGGAGCACCTACGGATAACAAAATAGACCCCATAGAAGCAGCCAATCCACTGCAAATAGTAGAAACGGGGCTCTTTAGGGATTTAATGGTGTCGTAAATAGCAAATCCAGAAGTTACATAGCCCCCTGGACTGTTGATGATTAATTGTATTTCTTCCTGTCCGATCGCATCTAAATAAAGGAGGCGATCGATGACGTGTTTGGCTGAATCGTCATCTACCCCACCCCACAAAAACACTTTTCTCTGATCGAGCATGGCTTGATCTAACTGATCTTGAATTCTACCTTTTTTAGTACTCATGGAAATTTATTATTGAATTTCAAAGGTACATAAAACCGAGGGATCATAAAAAATCAACGGGCAAATCACCGCTGTTTTTTATCTATTTTTACACACTCAAAAACATGGAATGAAATCACTTGGGCTGATCTTAAGGCACCGCAGATATTTTGCACCAGCCTGGGCATTTATGAGCTTGAACTTGGTCTACGGCACATGGGCTATCTACATACCCACCATCAAGGCACAGCTTCAGATCGACAAATCATCGTTGGGCATCGCTATTTTTTTTATGGCCATGGGTTCCTTTTTGATTTTACCCATCGCTCCAAAAATCAATGATTACCTAGGTTGTGGTAAAGCGACTACCTGGGGGATTTTGGCTTTGGGCTTGTTGGGCATACTCCCCTTTATAGCCCCCTCCTACCCATTTTTATTGGGTGGGTTATTTTTATTAGGCGCTGCACAAGGTTTTTTAGACATCTCCATGAATGCTACAGTGGCAGAAATTGAACGCAGAGATCAAGTCACTTTGATGACTGCCATGCATGGTTTTTTTAGTCTTGGAGGTGTTTTAGCTGGTTTGGGAACATTTGCCATGGCTTGGTTTACTCATGCGTATGAGCACATGGCGCTGTTGTTGGTGTTGATGATTTTAGTCAACCTATTTTTCTTTGGCGCTTACAAAGACATTACTAGTGAAGTAAAAAAAGAAAGTGAGTTTTCCTTAAAATACCTAAAACCCTTACTGCTATTAGGGATCATTTCATTTGTGGTCATGGGAAGTGAGGGGGCTATAGTGGATTGGAGTGGACTATACCTTCAGGAAATTGTGCAATTGGAAAACCAATGGATAGGCGCTGGATTTTTAGGGTTTTCCATAGCCATGACTACAGGTCGATTTTTTGGTGATGGCATCAGCCAACGTATTGGATCGGAAAAGATACTGGCCTTGGGGGCTGCAGTAGCCACTGTAGGTTATTTAGGCGTCCTTCAAGACCAATTCTTTTGGAGCATCAGTGGGTTTACCGCCATTGGACTTGGACTATCCGTAGTTATTCCTGAACTGTTTCGCATGGCTGGCCGACAAAAAACGATTAATCCGAGTAAAGCTATGGCCATCGTTGCTGGTTTTGGGTACAGTGGGTTTTTAACCGGACCCGTAATATTAGGCTTTATAGCGGAAGGATTTGGGCTGCGCACTAGTTACTACAGCTTGTTGGGAGCTGTAATCGCCGTATTCTTTACCGCCGTGTTGCTGATCACTAAACCAAAAGAATAGACATGCACTTTCTACCTCCAGCTATAGAAGCTTACGCGCAATCACACAGTGAGGAAGAGCCCGCATTGTTGGCTGAACTCAGAAGAGACACCCATCTAAAACATATTCAACCCCGAATGCTCTCAGGACATTTTCAGGGAAGACTCCTCTCTGTGCTGTCAAAAATAATCAAACCCAAAACGGTATTGGAAATCGGCACCTATACCGGTTATTCGGCCCTGTGTTTGGCGGAAGGATTGCCCGATGATGGTATCCTGCACACCATAGAAGTCAATCCTGAACTGAGAAAAATCCAAGAAGAGTACATAGCGCGAGCAGGTTATCAACATCAAATTATACTCCATACGGGTGACGCCTTAGCGCTTATCCCTCAACTTGACATCGAAATTGATCTGGTATTCATCGATGCAGAAAAGAAAAACTACCGCGCGTATTTTGACGCTGTGCTGCCAAAAATGAAATCCGGAGGAGTGTTGTTGATTGACAATGTTCTGTGGACAGGAAAGGTTGTTGAGCCCTTAGACCCCAAGGACAAAACTACGGAAGCGTTAATGTCGTTTAATCAATTTATGAAGGAACACC
>DFSJ01000023.1:2841-4019 GCA_002378585.1 Flavobacteriaceae bacterium UBA3440
CCGTTTTTTTCGGCTGTTTTGTATATCTCTTTTTTAATGTCTTCAGTGGCATCCTTAAGCTGCCTCATTCCCTTGCCTAAGTTTCTGGCAATCTCGGGAATCTTGTCAGCGCCAAAGACCAACACCACGACAAATAGGATAAAAAATATCTCGGCCCCGCCGATAAACCAAGGAATAAACATGAAGCAAATATAACAAGTTCCCCGTTGATGACTTAAAAAAAACGCTGCCTTTTTGGGGCAGCGTTTTTAGTTTTGTTCAAGTCAAATTAGTTTTTGATTCCTTGTTTGAACTGGTCAAACTCGGACTTAGTCTCTTTTTTCGGCCAGCTGTTGTTGGAGGTATCGATGTCTGCTGTTTCCAATAATGGATCGACAACGATCCCAACAATTTCTTTTTCAGAAGACACAACGCGTTTCACCTCGAGATCGTTCTTTCTCCAGATCTCTGCAGGGTACTTAATGGTTTCTTTTGTACCGTCTGCGTAGCTGTACTCCACAATTAACGGCATAGGAATTCCTCCTGGTTTTTCAAAAGACACCTCGTAGAAATACTTGGGATTTTTCAACGCTGCGCGTTCTTCAGCGCTTAAGGCATCCATAACGAATTCATTCAACGTTTTAGCAGAGTCCATCGGAGAGGCTCCTTTTAGTGAAGGATCAAAATCTTCACTGGCTTCATCGACCAAATACACCAATGGGGGAAGATCAGCTTCAGTCAGGTTATTTTCCTTCATATACGCTTTCATTTGTGCTGTTGGCTTGTCGGTAACATAGTACTTTTTCACGCCTTTTACACCCATATCCACATAGTCAGTCGAATAGAACCAGCCTCTCCAGAAATAATCTAAATCTACGGCAGAAGCATCTTCCATCGTTCTAAAGAAATCCTCTGGAGTTGGGTGTTTAAACATCCAACGCTGTGCATAAGTTTTAAACGCTTTATCAAACAACTCACGGCCCATCACTGTTTCTCTCAATATGTTCAACGCAGTAGCTGGTTTGGCATAAGCATTGGCCCCTAATTGATAAACGTTTTCTGGGTTAGACATAATGGGCGCTATGGTGCTTTGATCACCGGCCATATAGGACACAATCGCCGATGGTTTTCCACGACGGGAAGGGTATTCTTTGTCTGAACCTAAGGCTTCTGGGAAAGCTTCACCAAACTCTTGTTCT
>DFSJ01000044.1:0-1298 GCA_002378585.1 Flavobacteriaceae bacterium UBA3440
AGTTATGGCGGATTTGGCAATCGACTACTCGAGGTGAATCAAGGTGGGCGCATCGGAGGATTTGGCTATGTAATCCAGGGCATTCATCAGGGAAGTAATGGCTTTAAGGAAATGCCTTATGGACTACCTACAGGCTATGACCTCAATGATTTTATGGGCAAATTATCCTATGATTGGACCAGTGGAGCCAGTAAACAAAGCCTGCAAGTCAAATACCAACAATCTGCTGAACGCGCTGACGAAACCTATCTGGGATTGACCGAGGCAGATTTTGCAAAAAATCCCAGAGCGCGCTACCTAGCCTCTTCAAAGGACCTCATGGACACCGACCACCAGCAGTGGATGCTCAGCCATACCCTGGCCTATTCAGACTTTGGGCGATTGACCACCACGGTGTACCGAAACAACTTTGGACGAAACTGGTATAAAATCAACGATGTCATTGCCCAGGGTGAAAAAAAGGGAATTGCCACCGTGGTGGCTGATCCGATTGCTTTCCCAAACCATTACACCGTCCTAAACGGGAATGCTGAAGCAGGAGATTTGATTTTGGTCAAGGCCAACAATCGCCAATACTCCGCCCAAGGGATTCAAACCAAATGGGACCACCACTGGATCAGTGGTTCAGCAAAAAACGATATTGAATTGGGATTGCGCATACACCGAGATGACGAAGACCGATTTCAATGGGTAGATCAATACAGCATTAACCCCCAAGGAATGAACCTAGTTCAATCGGGTACTCCGGGTACTGATGCCAACCAGATCACTACAGCCGATGCCACCGCTGCATACGCACTTTACAAATGGAAAAAAGGTGCTTGGTCCATTGTACCAGGACTGCGCATGGAATCCATTAAAATGAATCGAGAAAACTTTGGCAAGCAGGATACCCAGCGCACCGGAAATGCTTTGGTATCCAATCAAAACTCGGTAACCGAGTGGATTCCTGGAATAGGTATGACCTATCGATTAAATCCCGATATTTCTTTTTTTGGGGGTGTGCATCAAGGATTTTCACCTCCGAGCAACACCCAAGGGGTGGATGTAGAGCGCAGTGTTAACTACGAGTGGGGTACCCGGATAGAAAAATCAAACCTCAGCACAGAATTGGCGCTTTACTTCAATGATTTTTCTAATCTATTGGGTTCAGACACAGCCGCCTCTGGGGGCACAGGAAATTTAGATCCATTTAACGCTGGAGCCGTTGACGTTTACGGATTAGAATGGTCGGCGGTTTGGTCTATGGATTGGTTCAAGCAGTTTCCCATGCAGCTCAGTGCTAACTATACCTGGAC
>DFSJ01000044.1:1682-7541 GCA_002378585.1 Flavobacteriaceae bacterium UBA3440
TGGAGTGCTCAATACCAAAAATGGAATGGATCTTTGAGGGCACACTACCAATCTGATATGAGAACCCAATCAGGAACAGGACCTATACCGCCCCAAGAACTGATACCATCCCGTTGGGTGATGGACGCACAGCTCACCTATCTCATTACCCCAGGGGTTCAACTGAAAACAGTGGCTCAGAACCTGACCAATAACAACTACATGGTGTCGAGAGTTCCTGCAGGGTTAAGACCAGGAATCCCTTTCCACATCATGAGTGGGATTACTTGGCAGTGGTAGTCTTATCCTTTTGAACGATAGGCCTCAACCGCCCGAGCAACAGATCCATAGGTCTTGAGCAGTCTCAAGGCCTCTTCTGTTTCTATGCCCAAGGCTTGTTCGATGTAGGACGCACCCCTACCCACCAGTTTTTCATTGGTCAACTGCATATGAACCATTTTATGGCCTTCTACCCTTCCAATCCGGATCATATAGGCCGTTGAAATCATATTGAGGATCAATTTCTGGGAGGTTCCGCTTTTCATGCGGGTACTGCCGGTAACAAACTCAGGCCCCACATCACAAGCAATACCAATATCGGCAGTAAGCGCCAAGGGAGATCCTGGATTATTGGTAATTCCTGCCGTTAATATCCCTTTTGCCCGACAAGCTTCTATGCCCCCCAAAACATAGGGCGTAGTACCGGATGCAGCGATACCAACGACCACGTCATGTACATTGATGTCAAATGCCTGTAGGTCAAGCCAAGCCTGGGCTCGGTCATCTTCGGCTCCCTCCACCGCACGGCGTATGGCACCATCTCCACCCGCGATTATACCAATGACTTTGTCGTGAGGCATTCCGTAAGTCGGTGGAATTTCTGAGGCATCCAGCACACCTAATCGCCCACTGGTTCCTGCGCCGATATAGAACAACCTTCCTTGGGGAAACCGTTCCACCAAAGCTTCCACCAATAGCTCGATTTGAGGCAAACACGAAGCCACAGCTAGGGCTACTTTGCGATCCTCAGCATTGATCGATGCCAATAACTCGGCGGTTGTCTTTTGTTCTAAATGGTCATACAATGAGGGCTGTTCGGTAATACGTATAAACTTCTGATCCATATATTATTGGGGAAAAAATTGAACACCTGCAATTGAATTAACTCGGGCGCCAGTTACCTCTGCTAAACAGTTCACCTGACCTGCGCGGTGTAAGGCACCCATGAATGCGAAAATCAATGCTTCTTTGGCATCTACCAATCCATCTTGAGGAACAACCAGAAAATGTTCGGGCAGATAGCTTTGCAAGCACTGAATCAAAAATAAATTATGCGCCCCACCCCCCGTGATCAACACTTTTCGATTGTCGGTGGTGAATTGGTTGATGGATTGGGCAATCTGGTAGGCGATGTGGTGGCAGGCCGTGTGGAGTTGATCTTTGATGTTGTGAAGGGATGTAGCTCGTTGGTCGATAAACAAAGGCCAAACACATTGATTAAACCACTCAACTCCTGTTGACTTAGGTCCCTGGATGCGGTAGTACTCCAGGTCGTTTAATGCGGCCAATAGTTCAGGTAACAGATGACCCGAAGCAGCGATTTCACCACCGGCATCGTACTGATATCCTAATGTCTCCGCCAATCGGTTGAGCAACATATTGCAAATCCCCACATCAAATGCCTTTCTGCTGCCCTGAAATTTCATAGATATATTGCAAATCCCCCCTAGGTTCAGACAAAACCCGTATCGACCGAAAAGCAATTCATCCCCAATAGGGACCAGTGGGGCTCCTTGTCCACCCAGGGCCACATCCTGGCTCCTAAAATCACAAATCACTTCGCTTGCTGAGGCGTTGCTCAAAGACTGACCATCGCCGAGCTGAAACGTATATCCTTGATCTGGTCTGTGGTGTACTGTATGTCCATGACTGGCAATTGCATCACAGGTCAATCCCTTGGTTTGCAACCAATTTTTGGCCTGGGCGCCCAACCAAATACCATAATCGCGGTGGGCTAAATCCAATCGATCTGGCAGATAAGTCAATGCCTCGGAGAGTTCCCGCCTCATCTGGGCCGTATACTCCAGGGTTTGAGCAGCAACTAGGGTGTAGGTCCAACCCGCTTCCCGCTGCATAAAATCAGCCAAACAAAGGTCTAACCCATCTAAAGAGGTACCTGACATCAACCCTAAAATACGCTGCTTATTCACTGTGAAAAGGTACATTTTTTGTCCTCAGGATTTGTTTATCTTTGAAAAAAATGAACCCCATGCTCATCATTGGAATTGCTGGAGGAACCGGTTGTGGCAAAACCACAGTGGTTCAGCAAATGGTTGAGGCGCTCTCTAATGACCAAGTGAGCGTGCTTTCTCAAGACAACTACTACAAAGACCTGTCGCACCTAGATTTTGAATCCAGGTGCACCACAAATTTTGACCATCCCAACGCCATTGATTTTGAACTGCTTAAATCCCACCTGAACGATCTGAAATCTGGTCGTGCGATCAAGCAACCCGTCTATTCATTTGAACAACACAACCGGACTGAAGAGTTCGTCTTGGTGCAACCCACATCAGTGGTCATTGTAGAGGGAATTTTGGTGCTTTCTGACCCTGAACTCAGGGCGCTTTACGACATTCGCATTTACGTGGAGGCAGATGCTGATGAACGACTGATCAGAAGGCTTAAACGGGATGTACAGGAAAGGGGAAGGGACACTCAGGAAGTTCTGGAGCGTTACCAAACCACCCTAAAACCGATGCACGAAGCCTTTATTGAGCCCTGTAAAGCCCACTGTGACCTGATCATTCCCAACAACCACTACAACACAGTGGCCATAGACGTAGTAAAAGCAGTTATTCACCAAAAATTACAATCGTGATCAGTCGCTTCAATCGTTGGAAAGAAAAAACTTGGTTTAAAACCATCACCAACATCTATGTGGTTATACTAAGCGTTTTTGCCATATGGATGTTGTTTTTTGACACCAACTCGCTCATGATACAACGAGAGTTGCAACATGAAATCGATGAACTTGAAGCCCAGAAAATATTTCTGATTCAAGAAATCAATAAAGATCGCGCAGCCTTAAAGGAATTGAATCGACCTGAAGCGATGGAAAAGGTAGCTCGGGAGAAATATCAATACCACAGAGCTGACGAAGATGTGTACCTCATAGAGTTTAAAGACAGTATTAACCCTCAAGATGAATAGCGAAAATCCCATGGAGGAACCCATGCGGTTCAATGCCCAACAGTGGAAACAACTGCTGCAATGGCAACTCGATGGAAAAAGCTACCAAGAGTTGATCAGTCCGGAAATCGAGGGCATTCAAATCAAACCCTTTTACGACGCGGAAGATCTTCCAAAAACAGTACCCGATTTAGAGCACCCCAAAAAGGTTTACCTGCAAGAGCGCATCCGGTCAAAAGATGATCAACAGGGTTGGATTAGCGCCCAAGAAGCACTAGCCAAAGGTGCTGACAACCTGCGCATCACCTGGTTAGGGTCATCAACTGACGCCTTGGCGCTGATGAATAAACTCGGAGCATTTCCTGTGGTTCAACATTGGGTATTTTACAGCGTCACAGAAGAGTTCATCGATCAATTCTCCAGATTATCACCTGCTGTCAAGGATACCGTTCGTATTGAATGGGATCCATTGGCCATGCTCGCTATCACGGGGAATTGGGTGACAACCCAACAAAATGATCTAGCTCATTGGCGGCAAATGCATACCCTTCTGGCTTTAGATCATCTGTGTATCGATGTTTCAAGGTATCAAGAGTCTGGAGGATCAATCATCCAACAACTGGCCTACACTATGGCTCAGTTGGAAGTGTATTTTAATTTATTACCCGAGCCCCTAAAGTCATCAGACCAAGTGATCAGCCAGGTACACGTGTACACCGTGAACAGCGGAGATTACTTTATGGAAATGGCTAAAATCAAGGCTTTGCGTTGGTTGGTTGTTTCGATGGGATCCTGGTATGGACTTTCGCTGACTTGTCACGTAACGGTTCGGCCCTCAAGAAGAAACAAAACAGCCTACCACACCACTCAGAACACCTTGAAAAGCGCAGCGGAATTGCTCAGTGGACTAATGGGTGGGGCCAGTGCACTGGCCCCACTCGCCCATAATGAATTGATTCAAAGCGGTGATGTTCAAGCCCAACAAGAGGCCTTCCACCAACTGGCCATTTTAGTGCATGAAACTGGTTTGGTGGGACAAGACCTAGGTGCGGGAAGTTATTATGTCGCATATTTAACCGATCAGTGGGCGCAAAAGGCATTGGCCCTGAATCAATCGATCAGAAATTCAGGGGGTTGGATCAAAGCCATGAATCAGGGCATCATCCAGCAAAAAATAGAACAACACCACGAGAAAACACTCAAAGCTTATCAAGCTTTGGAGAGAAAACAACCTTCAGATAAGGATTTGGATACCACGCACTGGACTAAGTCGCCATTTAGCCGATTTGTTCCAAAAAAAACATCCATTGCCCTACTTCCGGTTCGGAGATTGTCTGAGGCAGATGAACGAAAATGGTACCGCCTGTGAAACGCAAAGGAACACATGACGAACTCCAGGGAAGTGCATTTGTGGAACAAGCTTCCTGGCACCAGGGAATGATCGCTGGAAAATCGCCTTTTCTCAGAGGGCCTTATTTGAGTATGTACGTACATAAGCCTTGGACCATACGGCAATATGCGGGATTTTCCACGGCTGCCCAAAGCAATGAATTTTACAAAAAGAACTTGGCCGCTGGCCAGACGGGATTATCTATAGCCTTTGACTTACCCACACATAGAGGCTATGATAGTGCTGCGGATGAAGCTGTAGCAGATGTGGGGAAAGCGGGTGTAGCCATAGATACTTTAGACGATATGTGTGCGCTTTTTGAGGGAATTGATATGAGCAAAGTATCCGTGTCCATGACCATGAATGGAGCGGTACTTCCCATTATGGCGTTTTACATTGCTGCAGCACAGAGACAGGGAGTGGAACAGCACCAACTCAGGGGGACGATTCAAAATGACATCCTTAAGGAATTCATGGTGCGCAACACCTACATATATCCTCCTGAAGCTTCTATGGAAGTAGTGGCCCAGGTGATGGAATACTGCACCCACAAAATGCCTTTATTTAACAGCATCAGTATTTCGGGTTACCACCTTCAAGAGGCGGGTGCTTCAACAGCGCAAGAATTGGCCTACACTTTGGCCGATGGGTGGGCCTATGTGCGCGCGGCCCAAGAAAAGGGATTATCGGTAGATGACATTGGGCCAAGACTTTCATTTTTTTGGGGAATCAGCATGCGCTGTGTCGATGAACTAGCCAAATTGAGGGCGGCCAGGGTTTTGTGGTGCCGCATCATGAAACTCATGGGGGCCAAGAATGAAAAATCATGGGCTTTAAAAACACACGCACAAACCAGCGGATGGAGCTTGACTGCACAATGGCCCAAAAACAACTTGACTCGAACAGCGGTTGAGGCAATTTCTGCCGTACTGGGAGGAACTCAAAGTCTGCACACCAACTCATTTGACGAAGCTTTAGCGCTGCCTACGGATGACTCTGCCCGATGGGCTCGAAATACACAAATTTATCTGCAAGGTGAAGCAGGATTGACCCGACCCATAGATCCATTAGGTGGAAGTTATTTACTGGAAGAAAGAACCTTGTCATTAATTGATGAGGCTTGGGAAATGATCACAGATATTGAACAGCTGGGTGGAATGACCCAATATGTTTTGGCAGGTACCCCCAAGAAGTCGATTCTGAAGGCTGCTGCCAAAACTCAAGCGCAAATCGATGCGGGTACCTACCCGATTGTTGGGGTCAATGCATTTATCGCTCACGAACTTGAAAAGCCACAT
>DFSJ01000044.1:7875-16110 GCA_002378585.1 Flavobacteriaceae bacterium UBA3440
AGAACACAAGTTAAAAAGAGACACAGCGCTTTGTGCTCAATCGTTGACCGCCCTAAAAAAAGCAGCTCTGGATAAAAAAACAAATCTGTTAGAAGCTTCCGTAGTTGCGGCTCATCACGGAGCTACCTTAGGTGAAATAAGCGAAGTGTTGGTCCAAGTATTTGGCCGATATCAACCTGAACCTACTGGAGTAACCGGTGTTTATCAAGCTGAATTAAAAACACAGGCCTCGTTTATTCGCTCGGTATCTACTGGGGAAAGCTGGGCCAAAAAAAATGGAAGAAAACCGAAAATTCTCCTGGCTAAAATGGGCCAAGATGGACATGATAGGGGGCTTTACGCCGTAGCGGCAGCCTTGAGTGATCAAGGTTTTGACGTGAAGATGACTCCGCTTTTTCAAACCCCCGAACAAGTGGGCTATATGGTCCAAAATTGGGGAGCAGACCTGGTAAGTATCTCCAGTATGACTAATGGACATGGGGCTCTAGTGCCTTCATTATGTCAGTGGTTAAAGAAACTTGGATTAGGCCATGTAAAGGTTATTTTGGGTGGAATTATTCCCGAAAATGACATCGATTCCATGAAAGCACATGGGGTAGATTTGATTTTTGGTCCAGGTACTGACCTGACCTCTGCAGCACAAGACATCTATCAACTCCTGAATGAAGACATCAAGAATGATTGATTTACCATGGTGTTAACAATTTCTCTTTTTAGCCCTTGTCAATTAATTGTATTTTTACCCACAATTTGAACCATCTATGGGTAAAATCATTGCAGTTGCTAACCAAAAAGGAGGTGTAGGCAAGACTACCACCAGCGTAAACCTAGCTGCCTCATTGGGCGTACTAGAAAAAAAAGTATTGATTATCGATGCTGACCCCCAAGCCAATGCCACTTCTGGGTTAGGTATTGATGTAGCCCAGGTTTCTGTAGGCACTTACCAAATTTTGGAACATACCGCCTTGGCTGTTGAAGCTATTGTACCTACAGATTCTCCTAATCTGGATATCATTCCTGCCCACATAGATCTAGTCGCTATTGAAATAGAATTAGTGGACATGCCTGACCGGGAACAAATGCTGAGAAAGGCGTTGGCTCCGATCAAAGAAGCTTATGACTATATCCTCATCGACTGTGCTCCTTCATTGGGACTACTCACGCTGAATGCACTAACAGCAGCTGATTCTGTAGTCATCCCAATCCAATGCGAATATTTTGCTCTGGAAGGCCTGGGGAAATTATTGAATACCGTAAAAAGTGTTCAAAAAATACACAACCCTGGTTTAGATATTGAAGGACTTTTGCTCACGATGTATGATTCTAGACTCAGGTTATCCAATCAAGTAGTCGATGAAGTGAGAAAGCATTTCAATGACATGGTATTCAAAACAGTGATTCAGCGTAATGTACGCCTGAGTGAAGCTCCTAGTTATGGGGAAACTATCATCAAATACGACGCGAGCAGCAACGGCGCCCAAAATTACCTAAATTTGGCCCAAGAGCTTCTCGAGAATAATTCCACATATGGCCAAAGCAACTAAAAAACAAGCTTTAGGAAGGGGCCTATCTGCCCTATTAAGTGATCCAAATACAGATATTAACTCTGCTCAGGACAAAAATGCTGATCAGGTCATCGGCCAGGTCATCAACCTTGCTTTGGATCGTATCCAAGTCAATCCTTTTCAACCCAGGACGCACTTTGACGATCAACAACTTCAAGAGTTGTGTCAATCGATTAAAGAATTGGGTGTTATTCAACCCATAACCGTTAGAAAAACTGACTTTAATACCTTTCAGCTCGTCTCTGGTGAACGGCGATACAGAGCCTGCAGATTGGCTGGCGTTCCCTCTATCCCAGCCTATGTGCGTATTGCCAACGACCAAGAGTCCTTGGAAATGGCTTTGGTAGAAAATATTCAGCGACAAGATCTAGATGCGATTGAAATTGCCTTGTCTTACCAGCGTTTGATGGACGAGGTGCAATTGACTCAAGAAATGATGGCCCTAAGGGTTGGGAAACAACGATCCACCATAGCTAACTACCTCAGATTATTGCAATTAGACCCTATAGTTCAATCCGGTATACGCGATGGTTTTATCACTATGGGGCATGGTAAAGCATTGGCCCACGTTACGTCTGCTAAACAGCAGATTCAGTTTTATGAACGCATCGTAGCGAAAAACTTATCGGTGCGCGCCACTGAGGCTATGGTTCAGCAACAAAACACTCATTCAACTGCTAAAACACCCAAATCCGGTGAATACGCCACCCAGCAGGCTGCTCTAAGCCATCTTTGGGGTACCCCAGTATCGATTCAAGCCAAAGGCGCAGGAAAAGGGACGGTTACCTTTTCCTTCAAATCAGTTAAAGAGCTTGAGGAGTTGACTAAAAAATTCATCGGTGAATCCTAAACACTTTTTACTGGTTATGATCGGGTTGTTGAGCATGATTCCCTTTTGGGGAATTGCCCAAGAAAGCGAACCTGTATATTCCACCCAAACAAAAAAAAACAAAGAGGAGAAATTAGGTGCCTTTGATCGGGGTGAGGCGGCTGAAATCAACCCATTGGCTCCGGCAAAGGCCGCTTTTTTTTCGGCAGTTCTGCCAGGGCTGGGTCAGGCCTACAACAAAAAGTATTGGAAAATTCCGATGGTTTACGCTGCCCTAGGGAGTAGTCTCTATGGCTACCTCAACAGCCAATCCGCCTATACTGAATTCAGAAATGCCTTTAAATCCCGGAGAGCTGGATTTATGACCGATAAATACTACGACCTGAACAACAGTGGATTAGTGCCTGGATCACCAGATATTTCAGATAGTTCACTACAAAAGGCTCAAGAACTTGCACAGGACAACAGAGACCTCGCCTTGGTGGTCACCATCGGTATCTATGCGTTAAATATCATCGATGCCAATGTAGATGCGCACTTAAAGCAATTCAATGTAAGTCAAGACCTTAGTTTTCAGTGGAGTCCCACTTTAGAAAAGTCCGGAATCGATCAACAGTGGTACACCGGTGTACAATTGAGCTTAAGATACTGATATGAAAATTGCCTTATTTGGATATGGCCGTATGGGTCAATTGATCAAAGAGATTGCTTTGGCACAGGGGCACGAGGTACCTGTGGTCATCGATCAGAAATTAGACCACGTTGACTTGTCAGCCATAGATGTAGCTATTGATTTTAGTACACCTGAATCAGCCTTTCACAATATCTCCCTTTGTGCCGCACAATCGGTACCTGTGGTCTGTGGAACAACTGGATGGTTGGATCAATATGAAGACGCCGTTGCCCTTTGCTCAAAACAAGGAGGGTTACTTTACGCTTCCAACTTCAGCATTGGGGTAAATATTACGTTTCGTATCAATGAAATTTTGGCTCAGATGATGGCCTACTATCCCGTGTATCGAGCATCAATTACAGAAATACATCACACCAAGAAATTAGATGCGCCTAGCGGCACTGCGATCACACTCGCTCAAGGAATCATAGATTCAGGCCAATACGCTCAATGGCAATTGGCACCTAATAGTACTAACGAGCAAGACCTCCCAATTAGCTCCATCAGAGAAGGTGATGTTCCCGGAACACACCTAGTCACGTACCAAAACGACATAGATACCATTGAACTCAAGCACACGGCTCATTCCAGACAAGGGTTTGCTCATGGAGCGGTTATGGCTGCTACCTGGTTAGTGGGCAAAAAAGGAGTATATTCTATGCGGGATATCATTGACAACCCCATTAAACCATAAAAAATGACTTGGACACATTGGTTGCTATTTTTTCTAGCTATTCAACTCCTACACGGAGCAGCTACCTATCCGCTCTATAAAAAAATAGGTCACGCACCTTGGAAAGCATTTATACCCTTGTACAATGTGTGGATATTGTTGAAGATCATCCACAGGCCTACCTACTGGATCATTCTGTTGTTGCTCCCTGTGGTGAACTTAATCATGCTACCCGTTATTTGGGTAGAGACGATCAGATCATTTTCACTAACCTCAAGAAAAGAGGCATGGACGGTGGTTCTCTCTCTAGGGTTTTATTTGTTTGTGGTTGGTCGAAAGGCAGAACAACTCACCTACCAACCTGATCGCGAGAAAATGCCTAAAACTGGTGCAGGCGAATGGTTGAGTTCTATGGTATTTGCCATTGTCGCGGCGAGTGTTGTCCACACTTATTTTCTACAACCTTTTGTAATTCCCACTGGATCGCTGGAGCGCACTTTGTTAATCGGCGACTTTCTGGTGGTTTCTAAATACCACTACGGGGCAAGAATACCCATGACGCCACTGGCTGCACCCATGGTTCACGACAGCTTACCTGTAGTGGGGAAAAAATCATACCTCAGTAGCCCGCAGATTCCCTACCTGAGAATACCCGGATTTGCCCCGGTGAAAAGAAATGATATTGTCGTATTTAGCTGGCCTCAGGACACAGTGCGTTTTTTTAGAGATCCCTCTAACATCAGAATCGACAAACCTATCGATAAAAAATCGAATTACGTCAAACGTTGTGTGGGTGTTCCAGGGGACACCCTAAGTATTGTGGATGGGCAAATCATGATCAACCAATCCCCCCTAGAATACGATGATAGGGCCCGTTTACAACACAATTATGCGGTTTTTGCCCAGCAGGGAATTTCAGCCCAAAAACTAAAAGGATTAGGGATCGATGGATTTAACAGAACGTATAGCATAGCCCAACTCAATCAAAGTCAGGCCGATGCCATCATGCGTTCGGGAGCTAGTATTTACAACAACCCACAAGGAGATGGATACCTGATTTTAACCTTTGACAAGGGTATAGATCCTCAAGTAGTACGCCAACAAGGTTTGGTGGTAACGGAATTGATGGATCGAGAGAAATGGCTTACCCTAACTCAAGAATCCGCACAAATCTTAAAACAAACCAAAGGGATTGATTCGGTTGTTCAACAAATTGCCGGAAAAACTCGCTACAATCCAGGTATTTATCCGCATACGCCCCTACTTCCGTGGAATGAAGATCAATATGGCCCGATTTACTTACCTAAAGCAGGAGACCAAATAGAATTAACTCCCGAAAACGTTCTTGTCTACAAAACGGCGATCCGCGATTATGAAGGACATGAAATCCTACAAAAAGACAATCAGGTTTATATAGATGGACAAGTACAGACCCACTACACTTTTGATCAATCCTACTATTGGATGATGGGCGATAACCGACATAACTCTGAGGACTCTCGCTTTTGGGGTATGGTACCCGAGAATCACATTGTTGGTAAACCCATATTTATATGGATGAGCATTGATGGATTTACCCAAAGCATTAGACAATGGCGCATTCGTTGGGACCGGGTATTTACGGTCGTCCACGGTTCAGGCCAACCCCGCTCTTACTTTGCCTACTTTATAGGGGCATTACTCATCTATTATGGGGTGAACTATTTTAGAAAACGAAAATCGAAACAAGCGTGAAGGTAATCGTTCCTACTTATCTCCCCTTGATTCCAACATTTGCAGCCATTCACCAAGGGGATGTGGTTTGGGAAGTTTGTGGTACTTATCAAAAACAATCCTATAGAAATAGGTCGTTAATCGCCACCGACCGAGGAGCATTGACCCTGACGATACCCATTGCGCACAGAAACCACCGCCAAGCTTTTCAAGAGGTGCAAATAGATCCTGACGAATCTTGGCAGCGCACGCATTGGCGCGGTATACAAACCGCCTACCGCAGTGCTCCGTACTTTGAATTCTATGAGGATCGATTGGTTCGATTATTTGAAGAAAGCTTTACGTACTTGATTGATGTGAATTTCAAAAGCATGGAAATTTTATGTCAATGTGCCAAACTGGAAATACCTCAATCAAAAACTGACGTATATGTCAAGGAATTGACTCCAGATTCTGACAAGCGCATGTGGGCCTCAAGCAAATATAGGCCTAGCGATAACCCAAAGCCCTATGGCCAGGTTTTTTCCGATCGACACGGCTTTATACAAGGCCTATCATTTCTTGATTTATTATGCAATGAAGGACCTTCAAGTATCGAATACCTCAAGCACATAACCCTCTAATTCGGGGAGGTGAAATTCAGGCGCACCAAAACAGGAAAATGATCCGAGTAAGGTAATTCAGTAACTTGGTGGCCATTCACCTCAAAAGCTTGGTCGACCAATACATAATCGATCCTCAGCGGAAGAAAAACAAACCTAAAGGTGCTCCCAAACCCCACACCTTTTTCAAAAAAGGTGTCTTTCATATCCGTTCTTATGGTATGGTAGACCGAAGAAAACTGGTTGTTGTTGAAATCCCCTAAAACTATATTGGGATACGGAGAACGCTCCTTATGCGCAGAAAGCAGTACTGATTGAGATTCTTGTTTGTCAAATGAGCGCCCAATGCGATCATACAAGACGGCTAATTTTTGGGCCCACTTACTTTTGGTCGTATCCCTAAGCACTTCTTGATTGGCGCGATTCATTAATTTAAGCGATTGAAAATGAGTGTTATACACACGAACCACTCGGTCCTTCAATTCAATATCCGCATAAATAGCTGTATTAGAACTAGAGGGGAAATCGATACGGCCTTTGGACACAATGGGATATTTAGACAATATGGCGACCACGGAACGCTCCTTATTATCTCTTGAGGAATAGGTTTGGTAGGGGTACTGTTTAAAGGCGGCCAAAAACTCGGTATCAAACTCTTGAAAGGCCAATACATCTGCCTGTGAATTTTGAGCAAAAGCCACTATGCTGTCCGCTAAGTATTCCTCTTGGGTCCAACGATATTTGTTTAGCAATTTGACATTATAACTCATTACAGTCAAAGCGCTTTCATCCGAATCCACTTGGCTATTATTCCATCGGTATACCGGTCCAAATTGCCAATGTGTCAACAGCAAAATTACCACCGACCACCAGGCCATTGATTTCCAACGAAAGATCCAAAAAAACAAAAATAATGTATGCCCTAGCCATAAAAAGGGCATAGCTAAACTAAAAAACGAGAGGAAATAGTAGCCATCTCCAGGCAGAAATGGGGCAAGCTGTGCCACTATTGTTATGGCAATCAGCACCAAATGCGCCGCCTTCATCAATGAATTTGTGATTTCACTGGGTTTAAACATGATCGGGACCTTGTTGAAATAAAAAATCCTTTTCCTCTTGAGTCAATGAATCGTAACCAGAGGCACTTATCTTATCTAAGATAGCATCTATTTTTCGTTGGTGAGCCGCTTGAACACCACTTAGCTCACCGGTTGACTTTTTGGGTCCTTTCGACTGATAAACCTTTTTTAAGTGACTTTTTTTGTTTGATGAGGTTCTATTCCAATGAATTAGGGACCACTGAGTCAAGTCTCTGCCTTGTCTGAGGTTTATGGCGTAGATGAGGCCCACCAACGCACCGACAAGATGTGCTAGTTGAGCTCCAGAAATATTGCTCCACAAACTAAATAGGTCAATCATCACCAATGCCGCACCGATGTACTTTAATTTGATCTGACCAAAAAACAAGTGAACGGGAAGTTCTGGTTGATAGGCACATACGTAGATGATCAATGCCATAATGCCCGCTGAAGCACCGATCAAATACCCAATAGCTATTTGAGGAAAAACAATACCTGCTAGGAGGTAACTGATGCCTGAAGTTAGGGTTCCTGCCCACCATATATGCCACCACCTGGCTGAAGAAAATAAGTGCAAAAACAATCGGGAGGCACCTGCAATAAAAATCAAGTTACTGAGTAAATGCAGCGGTTGCACATGAACCCACCCGAACGTCAACAGGGTCCATGGTCTACTCAAAAATTCATTCCACTGCTTGGGTAAAGCCCAAGTATCAACCGCGCTGTAAGTCTCACCAAACACCAAGTTTTGCACCTGTACCATAAAAAAAATAATGACCAGGACACCCATCATACGGCCTGATGAGTCTAGTTGAAGCCAAAATCGTTGGACCTGCTGTTTCATTAGTACCAGCGATTGCGGTCGAAGGAATTTTTCTTCCAATACCAAGCCATCAAAAATCCAAAAAGCGCACCGCCGACATGGGCAAAATGAGCAATTCCCGAGCCAAAAATACTATAGCCAGTGATTCCAGAAAACAGATCTAGTCCAATTAATACGGGGATAAAATACTTAGCTTTAATCGGAACAGGTACAAACATTAAAAACAGTTCACTATTGGGAAATGCCATTCCAAAAGCCACCAAAACACCATAGATCGC